>NZ_JASATC010000066.1:0-22544 GCF_038440135.1 Pseudomonas sp. OTU5201
AGTTCTTGAACAGCTGGTTCCTGGAGGCAATGGCCTTGATGGCGGCGAGGGCTTCGGCCTCGCTCTGGCCAGCTGGCAGGTCGAGCACGCTGGTGCCCTTGATGCTGTCGGGGATGACGCTGGCAGTGAGGGCTTCGATGTCATCAAAACCAAGCAGCTGCAGCATGGCCTTGGTATCGGCATCTCGCGGGCCGATATGGCGGGCGATGAATTCGTTGGTGGTGCCGAGGGCAGGGGTTGAGAGGCTCATGGTCGTTCCTCAGCCGTTGGCTTTCAGCAGGTTTTCGTAGCCGGCCTGGTCGAGGAGGCCGTCGAGGATGCTGGTGTCGGCCAATTGCATGCGGAAGAACCAGCCTTTGCCCAGGGGTTCTTCGTTGACCAGTTCGGGGCTGTCTGCCAGCGCCTGGTTTACTTCAACCACTTCGCCGTCGAGCGGCATAACGATGTTGCTGGCGGCCTTCACCGATTCCAGCACGGCGACTTCTTCGCCCTTGGCATAAGCCTGCAGCTCCGGGAGTTGAACGAAGACCACATCGCCCAGGGCGTCCTGCGCGTACTCGGTAATGCCGACAGTGACGCGACCGTCATCTTCAAGGCGCAGCCATTCGTGGTCGGCGGTGAAACGCAATTCGCTCATTTTTGGTCCTCAACTCGTATGACGCGCCTGTTTCTTCTGCCAGGCGCTTGGCCCCGCACGTGGTCATTGCCGCGCGCTGTTGCCCGGCCTATAGCAAGGGCAGTGCCAGAAGGCTGAAAACCTTGTGTATCAAGGTGTTGAAGATTGTATTGAATAATTTAGATGAAATTTTCTGTAGCGATATCGCTACGGAGCGAGGTGGGCTTGGTAGGGGATTTTCCGTAGATGCAGGCGTGGCGGGGGTTTCAGGTGGTTGTTGCGAAATCGTTACGCTGTATCGATTTCGCTACGAGGCTTTGATCAAAAGCTATATTAATCGTTTAAAAACAATAGCTTGTAATGATTATGTGATGCTTTACAGAAGCTATGAGGGTTGCGCTCATCTTGAGGGGCGCACCTATGCCCGTAGGAGCTGGCTTGCCAGCGAATGGCCCCGTTTCGCTGGCAAGCCAGCTCCAACAAAGCGCTTGGCCCGTTGGTAAATCTCTAGCACAGCTAACGCAGACATGGCGAACGAATTCGACCGTACAGGCAATGGTTGAGCTTATTTTGAAGAAAGCCATGATTTTCAGGCTAATAGGCAACTTATCTAGAAAAAAGATCAGCTTTTTCCTGGGATTCCGTACTTGCGCAAGCGATGGGCGATGGCGGTGTGGGAGGTTTGCAGCCGCGCGGCCAACTGACGGGTCGAGGGGTAGGTGACGAAGAGCTTTTCCAGCAGGGCGCGTTCGAAGTTCTCCATCGCCTCTTCCAGGCTGTTCACTTCGCCATCGCTTTCTCGCGCCACAGCGGTGCCGGCGATGTCCAGGTCGCCGATTTCCACCAGGCTGCTATCGCAGATGGCCGCGGCGCGGAATATGACGTTCTGCAGTTGGCGTACGTTACCGGGCCAGCGGTTGCCCTGTAGCGCCTGGAAGGTTCCGGGCGCCAGTCGGCACGCGGGGCGCTGGATCTGGGTGCAGGCATGCTGCATGAAGAAGCGCGCCAGCAGCAGAATGTCCTGGCCGCGTTCGCGCAGGGGTGGCACTTCGAGGTTGAGTACGTTGAGCCGGTAGAAGAGGTCTTCGCGGAAGGCCCCCTCGCTGACCATCTTCTCCAGATTGCGGTGAGTGGCGCTGAGGATGCGCACGTCCACCTTGATTTCGCGGTCGCCACCTACCCGGCGGAAGCTGCCGTCGCTGAGGAAGCGCAGCAGCTTGGCCTGCAAGTAAGGCGACATTTCGCCGATTTCGTCGAGGAACACCGTGCCCTGGTGGGCGAGCTCCAGCAGGCCGGGCTTGCCGCCGCGCTGGGCGCCCGTGAAGGCGCCGGGGGCATAGCCGAACAGTTCGCTCTCGGCCAGGTTTTCCGGCAGCGCAGCGCAGTTCAGTGCCAGGAACGGCTGATTGCGGCGAGTACTGGCGGCATGGCAGGCGCGGGCCACCAGCTCCTTGCCGGTACCGGTTTCGCCACGGATCAGCAGTGGTGCATCCAGGGACGCCACGCGTTGGGCGCGGGCCTTGAGGGTGGCCATGGGGGCAGAGTCGCCCAGCAGGGCATCGAACCCCTCGGCCGCGTGGTCATGGTGCAGGGCGGAAAGGCGCTCACCGATACGGTTCGGTTGGTAGAGAGTCAGCAGTGCACCCGCCAGGTGATCCCCTTCGGTAATGGGTACCGCATCCAGCAGCAGTGCCTGGCCCTTGAGCGTGATTTCCCTCAGGGGCAGCCGGAACCCATGCTCCAGCAAGGCGCTGTGCAGGCGGTCGTCACCAAAGAGCTGTGCCAGGGGCTGGCCTTCTGCTTCTGCCCCATAGAGGGCGGTCAGCGCCGGGTTGGCCAGCAGGATGCGGCCGCCGCCATCCACCGCCAGTACCGGGTCGGTCATGGCGGCCAGCAGCGCGTCCAGTTGCAGGCGACGTCGTTGCCCGGGAAGGATGTCTACCACCGTCACCTCCTGCACTCCGTGCACCGCATGCAGCGCTTCGCGCAGTTCATCGAGCACTTCGGGGCTGAGGGTA
Organism: Pseudomonas sp. OTU5201; assembly: GCF_038440135.1. NCBI lineage: Bacteria > Pseudomonadati > Pseudomonadota > Gammaproteobacteria > Pseudomonadales > Pseudomonadaceae > Pseudomonas > Pseudomonas sp. OTU5201. The sequence goes on from NZ_JASATC010000066.1 coordinate 2,635, forward strand.
GGGGCGTCGATATAGACATTGGGCGGCACCATCTCGACCGCATCCAGGTTGAGATTGCGGCCGCCGAGCAGGGCCAGGACCTCCTGGGTGATGCCGACGCGGTCGATGAAGGTGACGTGAATTCGCATGGAGACGCTGGGCTGGCGATTTGAAGGGGCGAATTATGCCCGGTCTGTCGCTCTGAGGTAACAGGCTGTCGGTGTTGCTGTGCGTCTACAGGCCGGTATCGTTCAGCGGTCCGCAGGGGGAATTCGGTTGCTCATGAAAAAGCCCCGCGTGGGCGGGGCTCTTCGTTTGTCGCTGGTTCATCAGCAGGTCAGGGCTTTCTGCGCCCGGTCAATCACATGCTGGAGGTGGCCGGCATTGCCGTAGTGCTCCGGGTATAGGCGCTCGCTGTGACGGGCTACACCGAATTCATTGACGACGGTGAAGCTGAAGTTGCCGTTGCGAGCGGCGGTGATGTGGCAGGTGAACGGCGCGAAGGCGCTGGTCAGGGTGCTGATTGCAGTTTGGGCTTGATGATGGATGGTCATCGTGTTGCTTCCTTCGTTTTGCGGCCAATGGGCCGCCAGACAAATAGCTCCGAATCCGCCGAGCAACGGGCTCTGGTCGAATGATCCTTATCGGAGCAAGGGTGCCGGCATGAAGTTCCCCAATCGGGATCAAGCTCTGGCAGCTGGTACTTGGGATGCCAGGTGCTGCGCCGGGCAAGGGTCTGGCCTGGCTGGCAGTCCTGGTCAATCTACCGTGCGTTCATGACAGCTTTACTGCATCGCCCTGGGGCGGGAGCTACTGTCTTCTAGGCGGCGGGGGTGGCCATGTCCCTTTGGCGTGGCTCGTTCGAAGTCGAAGGAGCGAGGGATCGGAGGGCCGGATTGACTTACAACTTGGTACTAACGGCGGCGACCCTAGCGGATCGTCTCGCCGAATGCAAGCGCTCAGTGACTAATGGGCAATTGGCTGATGTCGATTTCGGTCACCAGGGACGTCCGCGCGGGCGGGGTACGGGCGAGCAGGGGGCAGAAACGGTCCAGCGACTGGATCAGGTCCCACTGCAATTCAAGGTCATGGCCCAGGCCGGTGACCTTGTCCAGCAGACCGACTGAGGCGTTCTGCAGGGTGGTGTCGGTGGAGTTGGCGAGGTTTGCGGTGACCTGTGCCAACAGGGTGGTGATGGCAGTCATGTTGCGAGTGGTGAGGGCCAGGATATTGGCCAGCAAGGCTATTTCGCTCTGCGGTACTTGTTGTTGGGGAATCTGGTCCATGAGTGCTCCGGTGGGGCCATCAGTCCATATGGCATTGCGCCATTATCGGTTTGAGATGTCCGTCGCAACGATGGAGTCACGCCCCTAATAGATGCTGGCAAATGTCTTATTGGCTTGTAGGAAATTCGCTATTGATCGAAAGAACAGCGCACAAGGACTGTCGGACTACTCCCAAAGCAGCATTGTCGAGTCTTTGGTCGGGTTCGAAGCTAATGCTGTTCTCCGCCTTGTCCGGCCTGCCATGTCCGCCCTCATCGAGTCGCCCGCGCAGCAACGTCCACTGGAAAAGCTTCTGGCCAACGGGTTGCGCGTGCGCCTCCTGTGCCGGCCGGATACCGCGCTTTCTGCGGCCCTGGTGGAAGTGCGCGGTGGCAGTCACGACGAACCGGGTGAGTTCCCGGGGTTGGCGCACTTTCTTGAACACCTGGCCTTCCTCGGCAGCCGCGATTTCCCGGCTCACGAGGGATTGATTCCCTTCGTCCAGGGCTTGGGGGGACGCGTTAACGCCAGCACCCGTGCGCGCAGTACACGCTTCTTCTGCGAAGTGCCGGCGACACATTTAGAGCAGGCCCTGGCGCGGCTCCTGGACATGCTCGCGAACCCTTTGCTGGAGACGGATGCCCTGTGGCGCGAGCGCGAAGTCCTGCAGGCCGAGTACAGCGCCCGTGCGGGGGACCTGCAGACCCTGTGTGAAGCCGCGCTGGCCCAGGCGTTGGCCCCTGGTCATCCGCTGGCAGATTTCCACGCGGGCAATGCATCCAGCCTGAAGCTGGAGGAGCCGGCGTTCATCCCGGCGCTGCAGCGGTTCCACCAGGCTCACTATCAGCCCAGCCGCATGTGCCTGACCCTGGTGGCGCCATTGCCGCTGGCCCGGCAACTGGAACTCGCACGGCGCCACGGAGAGCTGCTGCGTGCGGGAAAGAAACTGCCTGAGCCCGATTTGCCAACCCTGTTGCCCCTGCGCGCGAGCCGGCTGCGGCTTGGCGTGCCGGGCGCACCCGGGAGGTTGTCGTTGGCGTTCGCGCTGGAGCGGCAGGGGGCTGGCCTGGAAGCGGCCGTGAGCTTTCTGGAGAGCCTGGCGACCGATGAGTCCACCGGCGGCCTGTCGGCTCGCCTGGGTTTCCTGGGACTGAGCGATGGTATCCAACTGCACTTGCCCTATGCCCATGGTGGCCAGGGCTTGTTGTTGATGGACTTCGATTGGGTCGACGGGGCGGAGAGCGCGCAACTTGAAGCGGAAGTCCTGGACTGGCTGGCCTTTGTTCGCGCCTCAGCACCCTGGCCAGGGCTCTGGGAAGAACGGCTGGAAATCCTGCGACAAAAGACCTCGGTCCTGGAACCGCTGGAAGCTGCGCTGGCTCCAGGACTTCCCGAGCAGGCAGATGTTCGTGCGTTGCTCGAACAGCTGCGGGCCGAGCGTATGGTCCATCTGCAAACCGGCGCATCCAACCGCGCGCCCAACCTGACGTCGGCGGGCTTCCCCCTGCAACTGGAGCGCCTCGGCGTTCGTCCCGGCGCAAGGTCCACTGCCAGTTGGCGGCTTCCCACGACCAATCCCTATTGGCGTTCCAGGGTGTCAGCGCCGGTGGAGACCTCGGTGGTTCCTTTGCTGCCCGAGTTGCCCAGCGCGCCTGAACAGGGCGCGTTGTTCCTGCGCTGGAATCCCGGCGAGAACGGGCTGCCCCATGGCCTCGCCTGCGGACTGCAACGGGCATTGCGCCCCATCCTCGGCGCCGCCGGCCTGGCCGGGGTAGAGGGACGACTTCTGGCGGAGCAGGGCGGACTGACCCTCGACCTGCTGGGCAATGCAATGGCATTGCGGCAGGTTATCGTCGACCTGCTGCCCATCCTGCAGGCGCCACCACGTTGGGCCTTGGCCCAGGGGCCACGCCTTGAGCGCAGTGCCATGCGCCGTCAGGCAGGCGAACTGCCCATTCGCCAATTGCTGCAACGCCTGCCCGAGCTGTTGGAAAGCCCGCGAGCAGAAGCGCCCTCAGTGCTCGACCCGCAAGCCCTGTCGCGTTTCTGGAGGCAGGCACGCTGGCAAGGGCTGGGCATCGGTGATGTCGGCCTGGATGCGGAGCTGCCTGGGTTGCCCGGCCCGCACCAGACGAGGATCGGGGAGGGCGGGCGTACCTGGCATCGGTTGCCGATAGAGGGCGAGGCCGCGCTTCTGCTGTTCTATCCCCTTGAGTCCGTCACCGCCGAGACCGAGGCTGCCGTGAGACTCCTGGCCAGCCTGCTTGAACCGGCCTTTCATCAGCGCCTGCGCGGGGAGCTGCAGCTCGGTTACGCGCTGGCCTGCGGCTATCGCCAGTTGGGTGGACACCGCGGCCTGTTGTTCGCGGTGCAGTCGCCACGCGAGTCGGTGGCCGGGCTCTACCAGCACGTCCAGGCGTTTCTCGTTCGCCAGTACGACCGGTTCGTGCAGCTGGATCGGGTGCAACTGCGTGAGCGGGGCCAGGCGCTCGACCAGAAACTGCGTGCGCAAAGCACGAACTTCACAGCCTATGCCCGCCAATGCTGGTTCGATCACCAGGCCTGCCTTTCGGTCGACCACCTGGCGCAGGTACGCCACGCCCTGGCCGGTCTGCAGCGCGACTCTCTGCTGGAGCAGCAAGGTCACCTGCTTTCCGGGCTGTCCTGCTGCGCCATCGCCAACGCCGAAGCCTCCGAAGCGAACTGGCACGCCGGCCTCTGATTCCACGTCCATTCACCGACCGAAGGATGAGCCCGAAAGGGTTTCGTCCTTTCGTGCCTGCGCGTCAGCCAGCCGATCCAGGACCTTGGGCCAGACCGGTCTTAAACCTTGCCGATGTCGCTCCCGCGCCCCGGCCAAAGCAGCGCAGAACCCCTGCAATTGCAGCGTATGGCGAGCCTGATGGCATTTCGATAATCGCCTCCGACACGACTGACCTGCCCGGTCGTCCACCCACAGCGGAGAGCGTCATGCACAACAAGAAAATCGCCCATGCCCGTATGTCCCGCCTTGCCCTCGCGGCGGCGCTAGCGCTGGCCTCCCAGCAGGCTGCCGCCGAGATCGTCCTTTATGACAAGGACCAGACCACCTTCTCCACGGACGGCTACGTCAACGCCTTCTACGTCAACAGTGACGTGGATCGTGACGGCGAGCAGTTCGACCGCCGCCAGTCGCGGGTCAAGATGGGCTTTCTGCCCAACTGGATCGGTTTCAACATGGGCAAGCAGGTGGACGATCTGAAGCTCGGTGCCTGCTCTTCCTTCTGGGTCACCATCAACGACAGCGAAACCAACGGCACCGCCACCGCCATCGATGTCCGTCAGTTCTACGGCACCGCTGGCGGTGAATGGGGCGAAGTGCTGGTGGGCAAGGACTTCGGCCTGTTCGCGCGTTCCAACATCCTGCTCGACGAACTGCTCGCCGGTTACGGCCAGGTGAGCGACACGCTAGGCCTGGTGGATGGCGGCGGCGTGTCCTTCGGCAACATCGGCAGCGGCTATCCCTATCCGTTCCCGACCTCTCAGATCACCTACCGCAGCCCGAAGACCGACGGCCTGCGCGCCGCCGTCGGCATCATGGACCCGGTGGACACCAACGACGACAGCCCCACCGGCAAGGCCTATCAGGAGAACCCACGCTTCGAATCGGAGATCACTTACGAGTTCGAGCTGGGCGGCGCGCAGATCTACTCCTGGGTCAACGGTGCCTACCAGACCTCGGAGAACACCGACCCCAACGTCGACTCCGTGACCTCCAAGGGCCTGGGCTATGGCGTGCAGGCCAAGATGGACGCCTTCACCCTGGTGGGCTCCGGCTTCCAGGCCAAGGGCATCAATCCCTTCTTCACCAACAACGCCGGCGAACCGACCCTGCGCGAGGTGGATAGCGATGGCTACCTGTTGCAGGGCTCCTACCGCGTCGGCAAGAACCGCCTGGCGCTGTCCTATGGCAAAACCAAGGATGACGGCAACGGCGTGGTGAACACGGGCGCCGACTACGAAACCCGCGGTATTGCGCTGTTTCATGACCTCAACGACAACCTCAAGCTGGTGGCCGAGTACAACCAGTTCGAGATCGACGGTCACGAGGGCGATGCCCAGAACGAAGACACCGACACCGTTGCCGTGGGTGCCGTGTTGACCTGGTAAGCCCTGTTCCAGATTGCTCCGGTTTTGGCGGGAGAGACGCTGGTCCTCCCGTCTTTTTTGTTTTCGGCGGGACGCATTGCTTTTGTGGGGACAAATTCATTCGCCAAGGGATGCGTAGATCGTAGCCCGGATGAAATCCGGGAGCGGTGGTTGGACTTTCCCCGGATTTCATCCGGGCTACTGACTGCATTGCCCGCAGGAGCTGGCTTGCCAGCGAATGGCCCCATCCCGCGCGCTCGCCAGGTATCGAGTTCCTACCTTCGAACTAGCCCGCCCAGTACCCAAGAAGGATGGGGCGCCCCGCAAGCCCTGCGTAGAATTTCCCCATCCACAGCAGGCTTATTGAGTGAGACCGAGGATGCTCGAGGAACCGGCAGAGGGCGTCGTCACGGCCATGTCCCTGGCCAGCGAGGCAGAGGCCGTGGCCCAGGACCTCGCGCGCCAGCTCATCCACCCGCACCTGGGGTTCGTGCTGTTCTTCTGCTCGGCGGAGTATGACCTCCTGGCCCTGGGCCAGGCCCTGGAACAGTACTTCGGCGGCGTTCGCCTGGTGGGCTGTACCAGCGCCGGGGAAATCACGCCGCAGGGCTATGGCCGCAACTGTGTCAGCGCAGTCGGCTTCGACCATCGCAGCTTTTCCATCGCCAGCGCCCTGGTAGATGAAATGGACCGCTTCGGCCTGATCCATGCCCAGCAACTGGTGGAGCGGCTGGTACAGGACTGCCGGGCCAACTCCCTGGCGCCGACCAAGGGCCACAGCTTTGCCCTGACCCTGCTGGACGGTCTGTCCAGTCGCGAGGAAGTGGTGCTGGCTGCTCTCGGCGCGGCGTTCGGCAGCATCCCCCATTTCGGTGGTTCCGCTGCCGACGACCACCACCTCAAGCACACCCACGTCTATTACGAGGGGCGCTTCCATGCCGGGGCCGCGGTGGTGGTGCTGGTCAACACGGCGTTGGATTTTGAAGTGTTCAGCACCCATCACATCCTGCCCGACGCTGAAAAACTGGTGGTTACCCGAGCCGACAATGCCAGCCGCAGGGTCTACGAACTCAACGCCGAACCAGCAGCGGAGGTCTACGCGCGGATGATCGGCGTCCCGGTGAGTGCCCTGGACCTGCGTATGTTCGCGGCGCATCCCTTGGCGGTTCGCCTTGGGGATTCGTACTACGTGCGCTCGATCCAGCGTGTCAACGCAGACCACAGCCTGGCCTTCTACTGTGCGGTGGAGAACGGCATCGTCCTCACGGCCATGCGCCCCGGGCCCTTGCTGCCCAACCTGGAATCGCTGTTCCACCGCCTTGGTGAGCGTCTAGGCCCACCCTTGCTGACCATTGGCTGCGACTGTTTCCTGCGCCGCATGGAGATCGAGGACGACCCCGACGCCGTGGCGCTCACGTCAGAAATCCTGCGCCGGCAGCGCGTCATCGGCTTCAACTCCTACGGAGAGCAGTTCAATGGCATGCACATCAACCAGACCTTCACCGGGGTCGCCATCGGCCGCAGGGGGCGCAATGGGGGCCGCTGAACAACAGGCGTGCCTGGTGGCGTTGGCGGAGGAGAACCGCAAGCTGCGGAGTATCAACGCGGCGTTGATCGAACGGGTGGAGTCCAGCGCCTCGCGCCGCGACGACAGCTACGCCGCGTTCCAGCACTCCGTAGTGCTGGCGGAACAGGTGCGCGAGCGCACCGATGCGCTCAACCAGGCCATGGCGGAGTTGAAGGCTAGCAATCGATTGCTGAGCGACGCGCGACTGCGCGCGGAGACGGCCCACCACCATCTGATCGACGCCATCGAAAGTATTTCCGACGCCTTCGTGCTATTCGATCGTGAGCAGCGCATCGTGCTCTTCAACAGCCGCTTCAAGTCGTTCTGGGCCCGCAGCCGTGCCCGTATCTGCGCAGGCACACGGCTCTCGGAAATCCGTCGCCTGGCGGAAAGTACCGGGCTGATCGTCGAAGAGCACCGTGGCAGCGACGACAACATTTTCTACCGCCTTCACGATGGGCGCTGGGTACAGGTCAGCGAACGGCCCACCCGCGAAGGCGGACTGGTGATTCTCTACACCGACATTACTGAGGTGAAACGGAGCGAAACCGATCGTCGCGAACAGGCCCTGGCGCAGAAGTCGCGCCTGCTGCAGCGGGCCGTGGACAACCTGTCACAAGGGGTGGCCATGGTCAGCGCCGAGGGCATCCTGGAGCTTTGGAACCACCGTTTCCTCGAACTCTGCGGTCTGGCACCGGTGGAGGCGCACCGCACGTTCGCCGGGGTCATGGCTGACAGCGAGTTACCGTTGCTCACCCCTGACACCCTGGACGCCCAAGGCCGTCCGATCCGCGAGATGGAGCAGCGCCGGTACAACGGTCGGGTACTGGAGGTGCGTACCCATCCGCTACCCACCGGCGGCTTCGTCAACACCTTCACCGACATCACAGAGCGTTACCGCCACGCCGAAACACTGGCTGAAAGCGAGCGCTGGATTCGCCTGATCACCGACCACGTGCCGGCGTTGATCGCCTACCTCAGCGCCGACCTGGTCTACGAGTTCACTAACAAGGTGTACGAGGAGTGGTACTGCTGGCCGCGCGGCTCGATGCTCGGCCAGAGCCTGCTTGAGGTGCACAGTGAAGAGCACTGGCGGCGCCTGGAACCCTATGTGGAGCGGGCGCTCAGTGGCGAAAGCCTGTCTTTTGAAGTCACGGAGACCAACCACAACGGCCAGGAGCGCTGCATGCTGCGTTCCTACGTGCCCAACCGCCTGGCCAATGGCGAAGTGGTAGGCATCTTCGTGCTGATCCGCGATATCACCGAACGACGCCGCACCGCCGAGGCGTTGCACCAGGCCTACCAGAACCTGGAACAGCGGGTACGCGAGCGGACCACCGAGCTGACCGCGCTGAATAGTCAACTGCGCCGCGAAATCGACGAGCGCACCCAGGTGGAACTGCGCCTTCGCGAAGCCAAGTTCGAGGCTGAGAAGGCCAACCTGTCGAAAACCAAGTTCCTTGCGGCCGTGAGTCACGACCTGCTTCAACCGCTCAACGCCGCGCGGCTGTTCACCAGTGCGCTGCTGGAGCAGCGTGGCCCGTCCTGCAACCTGGAGCTGGTGCGCAATGTCAGCAATTCCCTGGAAGACGTGGAGAATCTGCTGGGCACTCTGGTGGACATTTCCAAGCTGGATGCGGGGGTGATCAAGCCGGATATCGCGTCCTTCGCAGTCAGCGAGCTCCTCGAAAACCTCGCCGTGGAGTATCGCCAGATAGCCGCCAGCGAAGGCTTGCAGTTGGGCTTCGTGCCCAGTTCGGCACTGGTGCGCAGCGACTCGCAGCTGTTGGCGCGCATCCTGCGCAACCTGCTCAGCAATGCCATTCGCTATACGCCCAGGGGGCGCATCCTGCTGGGCTGTCGGCGCCGGCGCCAGAGTCTGTGGATCGAGGTGCGCGACACCGGAGTCGGCATCGCCCAGGACAAGCTCGACGAGATATTCCAGGAGTTCAAACGCGGCGAAGTCGTGCGCGAGAAACAGGACCGGGGGCTCGGCCTGGGCCTGGCCATCGTCGAGAAGATAGCGCGCATGCTCGGTCATCGCATCCACGTGTCTTCAGCGCCGGGAAAAGGCTCGTTGTTCGCGGTAGAAGTCCCGTTGACCCGCCGCGTTCCCCGCCAGAAGCAGGAACGCGACGAACCCCAGGCGGTTCTGGAACGCTTGCAGGGAGCCAAGGTCTGGGTACTGGATAACGACGCGGCCATCTGCGCGGGCATGCGTACCCTGCTGGAAGGCTGGGGCTGCCAGGTCATCACTGCACTGTCGGAAGAAGATCTGGCGCGTCAGGTGGACAACTTCCACGCCGAAGCGGACCTGTTGATCGCCGACTACCACCTGGACAACGACTGCAATGGCGTCGACGCCGTCGCCACCATCAACGCCCGTCGTAGCACGCCGCTGCCAGCCCTGATGATCACCGCCAACTACAGCAACGAGCTCAAGCAACAGATGCGTGAGCTGGGCCACACCCTGATGCACAAGCCGGTCCGTCCCATGAAGCTGAAGACCGCCATGAGCCATTTGCTGGACCGCTGAAGCGCGTGGGGATCACGCCTCCTGCCGCGCCGCGCGGGCGAACTCGATGAAGGCCTTGAGCACTGCCGGCACCTGCCGGCGGCTGGGGTAGTAGAGGTGCAGGCCGGGGTAGTAGGGGCACCAGTCCGCCAGTACCTGGATCAGCCGACCCTCGGCGATAGGCTCGGCCACCATGTCCTCGAACACATAGGCCAGCCCGACGCCTTGCAGTGCCGGGCCGATCATCAGGCCTACGTCGCCCAGCGTCAGTGGGCCATCCACTTCGATCTCCAGTTGCATGCCGCCACGCTCGAACTCCCAGCGATAGAGGTTGCCGCTGGGGAAACGGTGCCGAATGCACGGCAGGCCATGGAGATCCTGGGGTTTCTGCGGCAGCGGATGGCGCTCGAAGAAGGCGGGAGCCGCCACCACTACCGAGCGCATGTAAGGGCCGATGGGCAGCGACACCATGTCGGCCTCCAGCCGCTCACCGAAGCGCACGCCCGCGTCGTACCCACCGGACACCACATCCACCAGCGCGTCGTCGGCGGAGATTTCCAACACGACATCCGGATAGGCCTCGAGGAAGCGGCTCGCCAGCGGCAGCAGGACCAGTTCCGCAGCCGCACGGCCGGCGTTGATGCGCAGGGTGCCGGACGGTGTGTCGCGGAACTGGTTGAGGTCTTCCAGCGCGTCATCGATGTCGCGGAAGGCCGGCTTGATGCGTGCGTACAGACGCTCGCCGGCCTCGGTGAGTGCCACGCTGCGGGTGGTGCGGTTGAACAGGCGCACGCCCAGTCGCTCCTCCAGGGCGCGCAAGGCGTGGCTCAGCGCCGAAGGGGACAGGCCCAGCTCCACGGCGGCGCGGCTGAAGCTCAGGTGGGCGGCGATGCTGAGGAAGACATTGAGGTCGGCAGCGGATACGGATTTCATTGATGAATCCTGCTCAAAAGCTCATGTGATTTTATTGGGATTATCGCAGGAGTAAAGGCGCCATAAAGTGACGGCAACTCACCAAGAAAGCCCGCGCGGTGCGGGTTCCCACACAGGAGGAGTTGCTATGCGTACCTGGTTCATTACTGGAGCTTCCCGCGGTCTCGGCGCCCTGATCGCAGCCAAAGCGCTGGAAGTCGGCGATGCAGTGATCGCCACCGCCCGCAAGCCGGAAGACGTCGTTGCCCGCCTGGGTGACCACCCCAACCTGCTGGCCGTGCGCCTGGATGTGACCCGCGAAAGCGAGGCCCATGAAGCGGTCGCCGAGGGTATCAAGCGCTTCGGCCGCATCGACGTGCTGCTGAACAATGCCGGCTACGGCATCCTCGGCGCGGTGGAAGAAACCAGCGCCCAGGAAGTGGAGCGCATTTATGCCACCAACGTTTTCGGCCTGCTCAACGTCACCCGCGCCGTGCTTCCGCACATGCGCCGCCAGCGCTCCGGCCACGTGCTCAACATCTCCTCCCTGGGCGGCTACCAGGCCTACTACGGCTGGGGCGTGTACGGCTCCACCAAGTTCGCCGTGGAAGGTATCAGCGAGGCACTGCATCAGGAACTGGCGCCGCTGGGCGTGAAGGTCACCGTGGTCGAACCGGGTTTCTTCCGCACCGATTTCCTCGACGACCAGTCCTTGGTGAAGACCGCCCTGGAACTGCCGGACTACGACGAAACCGTAGGTGCCATGCGCCGCTTCGCCGAAGGCGCCAACCATGCCCAGCCGGGCGACCCGAGCAAGTTCGCCGGTGCCGTGCTGAACCTGGTCAACGCGGCCAATCCGCCGCAGCGCCTGCCGCTGGGCAGTGACGCCCTGGCCCGCATCAGCGAAAAGCACAGCCTGGTGGAAGGTGAAGTGGCCGTGTGGAAGGACCTGGCGATGTCCACCGACTTCGACGCGTGACCCGCCAAGGGCCATCGGTAGCTTTACGGCAGACGGGCATGGTCTAGAGTGGGAACCCAGATTCGCAGGCAAGGAGGCCACCATGCCCAGTCTTCCGATGTACTTTCCCTCTGCATTCTCCCTTTCCCAGGCGCTGCAGTGCGCCAACCTGGTGGAAGCCGCCTACGACCAGTATGACCAGTGGCTGCAGCAGGACAAACCGCGCAAACCCTCGGATTTCAACTGGCAACCGCCGAGCATGAGCGGATGGGGCTTTTCCGCGCCGATCTGGAGCCTCCTCAGCGAGCTGAAGTACATCAATGAATCCGAACCCTTCGGCTTTGCCGTCAGCGATCCCAACGGCGACGTTTACCTGGTGTTCCGGGGTACCGAATCAGCCCAGGACTGGGTCGATGACCTGGAGGCCAAACAGTCCACCTATCCCTGGAAGGCCGACGTCGGGCTGGTCCACGACGGCTTCCTCAAGCTCTACACCTCGCTGCGCGACCTCGCCCTGCAGGCAGTGGACAGCCTCAAACCTGCCGGCAACTTCTGGGTTTGCGGTCACAGCCTGGGCTGTGCGCTCTCCAGCCTCGCGGTGCTCGACCTGCAGTTGACCTGGCCGGGGCAGGCGATCCAGCACTACAACCTCGCCAGTCCGCGGGTGGTCGATCCCAGTTTCGCGGCCTATTACAACAGCCTCGACGTGCCTACCTATCGGGTCGTCAACGACAGCGACCTGGTGCCCGAAGTCCCGCCCGGCGTGACCGGCAAGTGGGTCTACCAGCACCTGGGCCAGGCCGTCACTTTCACTGCCAGCTACACGAGTGTCGAAGACGACCACAGCCTGGCGAGCTGTTACCTCTATGCCTTGAACAATCCCGAAGCGCCCATGAATGGGTGAACCCAGGCGCTTATGCATGCAGCGTGGATGACACCGGGACTTTAGCGCCGGCTGAGCGGTGGCAAACGCCCATTGGTTGTTCATCGAATCCTGCGTGGCGCATTAGGCATGCTCAGCTCAGTACGTAGTCCACCGGTTGCAGCACCGGAGGCAGATCCCGCTGACCAAGAACGTCGAGGATTTCACGCTCCAGGGTACGCACCATGGCATCGGTTGCCAGGTCGTTCTCGTCGTGGCCGAAGGGGTCTTCCAGTTGGTCGCCGATGGCATCCAGGCCAAAGAAGGTGTACGCAACGAAGACTGTGATGATGGGCGCCAGCCAGCCCAGTGGCCCGGCCATGGCGAAGGGCAGCAGCACGCAGAAGATGTAGCTGGTGCGATGCAATAGCAGTGTGTAGGGGAAGGGCAATGGCGTGCCCTTGATCCGCTCGCAGGTGGCTTGGGCCATGCTCAATCCGGTCAGGCGGTTTTCCAGCAGGGTGTAGCGCCATTCGTTGATTTCGCCGCGACCGGCCAGGCGGGCGCACTGGTCACCGATGTTCCGCAGGATGCCGTCGCTGGTGTTGAGGCCATAGGCATCAGGCGTGTCAGTCAGCCAGGGACGGGCTGCCTCCCGTTCGTCCTCGTCCCGCAGTCGGGCATTGAGCGCATGGACGAAACCGCATAACTCGCGCAGCACTGCCTCGCGCAGGGGCGCATCGGCAATGGCTACGCTTTGTCGAATGAAGGAGCGGACTTCGATGATGACCTGGCCCCAGGCCTTGCGGCCCTCCCACCAGCGGTCGTAGCAAGCATTGTTACGGAAGCTCATGAAGATCGACAACGACAGCCCGAGCAGGGTGAAGGGCATGGCGTTGACCTTCGTGAACCAGTCCGGGTGCAGATTTTCGACAACGACGATCAGGCCGGCCAGCAGGGTGATCATCGAGGTACGCAGGGCAATGTGTCGCGCGATGGAGCCTTTGAGCGTGGTGAGGATGCCGAGCAGATTGGGTTTGGGGCGGACGATCATCGGGGTACCTGGCGCCAAAGGCATTCGTGTAACGAAAGCTAAGGCCGCGCAGGGCGTTACGTCCAATCGCCAATAATGACCGGTCGATCAGCGTCATCTATCAGTGATAGCGACGTGATCCAGGTTTTGACTGGGCATGCATAGATAGGATCGATGAGGCGCGCGGCGCTGTGTGCGCCGCGCAAACCTGAAATGGCTGAGCGTCCCTGTCGTGCCGGGGTCAGAGACCCAGTTCGGAAAGCCCGGGATGATCGTCCGGACGGCGCCCCAGAGGCCAGTGGAACTTGCGCTCGGATTCCTTGATGGGCATGTCGTTGATGCAGGCGTGCCGGTTGGACATCAGGCCGTGCTCATCGAACTCCCAGTTCTCGTTGCCGTAGGAGCGGAACCAGTTGCCGGAGTCGTCGTGCCATTCGTAGGCGTAGCGCACCGCGATGCGGTTGTCGGTAAAGGCCCAGAGCTCCTTTATCAGGCGGTATTCCAGTTCCTTGGCCCACTTGCGGGAGAGGAAAGCCTTGGCTTCTGCGCGGTTGGTGGCGAACTCGGCGCGGTTGCGCCACCTGGTGTCCAGGGTATAGGCGAGGGAGACCCTTTCCGGGTCACGGCTGTTCCAGCCATCTTCGGCCAGACGGATCTTCTGGATGGCGGTTTCACGGGAGAACGGGGGAAGCGGCGGACGAACTTCGGCGTTAGAGGACATGAGCTGTCTCCAATAAAATAGAGGTTCAAAGTATTAAGTTGCCCGCTCGATAATTTCTCTATTTACGCAGCAGAGTGCGTGCTACTGCTTGAGCATTATCTGCCGAGTTGAAATCACCAAGCACGTGGGCAACGGTAATGGCACCGTCAATCAGGATAATGAATTGCCTGGCCAGGGCTTCCGGATCAACGGCACCATATTGCTGGCAAATCCCGAGTACGAATGCGAGCAGCTTCTCTTTATGCTCTTTGGCAACCAGGCGCACAGGGTCCAGGGGATCACCCGTTTCGCCAGCAGTATTGATGAAGGCACAGCCGCGAAAGCCGTTCGACTGGAACCAACCCTTGAGCACGCTGAAGATCTGCAATAGACGTGCTTCCGGGTTGTCGACCTTTTCGACTTCGTTCTTGAACCAGTTCATCCAGCGCTCATCGCGCTGTTTCAATACCTCTGCTACCAATTCGTCCTTGGTTCCGAAGTACTTGTAGATACTCTTTCTCGAAATCCCGGAAGTCTTGACCAGGAAATCCATCCCGGTGGCATTTATGCCGTTTCTGTAAATGAGGTCTTCGGCGGTTTCGAGAATTCGATCTCTGACATCGGAAGTTGATTTGCTGTCCATGCGAGAGATGGTAGAACGATCGTTCTCCATGAGCAAGCCTCTTTCTTGAAAAAGCTATGAACGGTCATTTGATAGATGAAGGAAATGACGTTATTTCGTTTATCTATCAGCGCCAAAGTCTAACCCGTACGCCCCGCGAACAGGCGGGCAAACGGGCAGCAGCGACTATACTTGTCACGAACTTTGTCCTGGGGGAGATAGAGAGCGATCTTCCGGCCTGTCCGGAAGCCGGACCACGTGTCTGCTGCACTGCCGATGACCGTCGCACGCTCCACCCGCGTACGAGCATCAGGAACGAGGCGACGGGAACATGGCGATAGCAATCATCTTGGGTCTCATCGTTGTTGCGTCCGTGCTGTTCCACTTCCTGGCACCCTGGCACCTGACCCCGGCCGCGTCGAACTGGGGTTCCATCGACACCACGCTCCTCATCACCCTGCTAATCACCGGTGTGTTCTTTATCGCCATTGTCGGTTTCATGGTGGTGGCCATCATCCGTTTCCGTCACCGCGAAGGTCGGCGCGCAAAGTACGAGCCGGAAAACCGCAAGCTGGAGTGGTGGCTGATCGTGGTGACGTCGCTCGGCATCATGGGCATGCTCGCACCGGGACTGGTGGTCTACAGCGATTTCGTCCGGGTCCCCAAGGATGCCTATCCCCTGGAAGTCGTTGCCCAGCAATGGCAATGGGCTTTTCGTTTTCCCGGCCAGGACGGCCAGCTCGGCCGCGCCGACGTGAAGTGGGTCGATGCGGGCAATCCGCTCGGGCTGGACCCGAGCGACCCGGTCGGCCAGGACGACGTGCTGATCCGTAGCAACGAGGTGCGCCTGCCCGAGGACCGACCGGTGAAGGTGTTGCTGCGTTCCAAGGATGTGCTGCACAACTTCTACATCCCTCAGATCCGCGGAAAGATGGACATGGTGCCGGGCATGGTTTCGCACTTCTGGTTTACCCCGACAGTGGCCGGCAAGTACGAGATCCTTTGCGCGGAGTTCTGCGGGGTAGGGCACTTCAATATGCGCGGGATGCTGCTCGTCGAACCGGTCCAGGCTTTCGATCAGTGGCTGGCAGCCCAGCCCACCTTCGCCCAGACCCTGGCGGCGGCCAGTAAACCCAGCCAGGGCAGCCTGATCGACAAGGGGCGCCAACTGGCGGAAGCCCATGGTTGCCGTGCTTGCCATAGCCAGGACGGCAGCGCGAGCCTGGGGCCGGGCTGGAAGGATCTCTATGGGCGCGAAGAGACACTGGTGGATGGCACCCGCGTGAAGGTCGATGACGCCTACCTGAGGGCGTCCATCGTCGATCCCAAGGCCAGTCTGGTGCAGGGCTTTCCGCCCGTGATGGTGCCCTATACTTTCAACCAGGATGAACTGGCCGCCCTGGTCGCGTTCATTCAGTCGCTGAGCGCCGCCGGGCAACAGGAGCAGCGTTCCTCCGAAGCGGGTGGCGACGCGGTGGCGCAGGGGCAACGACTTGCCCAGTCCCTGGGTTGCCTGGCCTGCCACAGCCTGGATGGCAGCAAGGGCATAGGGCCCAGCTGGCAGGGTTTGTACGGCCACCGTGTGACCCTGGCCGATGGCAGTCAGGTCGAAGCGGACGACGCCTACCTCAAAGAGTCCGTGCTGGCGCCTGCCGCCAAGCTGGTCCAGGGGTTCGCGCCCGTGATGCCGGCCTTTACCCCGAGCGATGTGGAGTTGGCGGCACTGGTCGCCTTCATCAAATCCAGGGCAGATCCCGACGCCAAGCAGGAACAGGCGCCGTAGCAGCGGAAGGACCCGGACGCGTCACGGAGGGTTTCCGATGGCCCATGTCGAGCAAGCCGAAGCCGATGTGCTGCACGAACCGCAGAGCTTCTTCACGCGCTACATCTGGAGCCAGGACCACAAGGTCATTGCCGTTCAGTACTCCCTGACCGCGATCTTCGTCGGCCTGATCGCCCTGGTGCTGTCCGGCCTGATGCGGATGCAGATCGGCTTCCCCGGCAGCCTGGAGTTCATGGACCCGACCACCTACTACCAGGCCATGACCCTGCACGGGATGATCATGGTGATCTACCTGCTGACGGCACTTTTCCTCGGTGGATTCGGCAACTACCTGATCCCGCTGATGGTCGGTGCGCGGGACATGGTCTTCCCTTACGTCAACATGCTCAGCTACTGGTTCTACCTGCTCTCGGTGCTGGTTCTGCTGGCGAGCTTCTTCGTTCCGGGCGGCCCCACGGGGGCGGGCTGGACACTCTATCCACCCCAGGCCATCACCCAGGGCACACCGGGAACAGAATGGGGCATCGTGCTGATGCTGGTGTCCCTGGCGATCTTCATCGTCGCCGCCACCATGGGCGGCCTCAACTACGTGACCACTGTGCTGCAGGCACGCACCCATGGCATGACGCTGTTTCGCATGCCGCTCTCGGTGTGGGGCATCTTCATGGCCTCGATCCTGGCGCTGCTGGCCTTCCCGGCGCTGTTCGTCAGCGCTGTGATGATGCTCTTCGACCGATTGCTGGGGACCAGTTTCTTCATGCCTGCTCTGATCTCGATGGGCCAGCCGCTGGACCACCAGGGCGGCAGTCCGATTCTCTTCCAGCACCTGTTCTGGTTCTTCGGGCACCCGGAGGTGTACATCGTCGCGTTGCCGGCCTTCGGCCTGGTGTCGGACCTGATCAGCACCCACGCGCGCAAGAACATCTTCGGTTACCGCATGATGGTCTGGGCCATCATCGCTATCGGCGTGCTGAGCTTCGTGGTCTGGGCGCACCACATGTACGTCAGCGGGATGAACCCCTACTTCGGCTTCTTCTTCGCCATCACCACCCTGGTCATTGCGGTGCCCACAGCGCTCAAGGTCTACAACTGGACCCTCACGCTCTGGCATGGCGACATCCACCTCACAGTGCCCATGCTGTTCGCCCTGGCGTTCATCGTCACCTTCCTGGTGGGCGGGCTGACCGGGCTGTTCCTCGGCAATGTGATCGTCGACATCCCGCTGTCGGATACCTATTTCGTGGTCGCGCACTTCCACATGGTCATGGGGGTGGCACCGATCCTGGTGGTGTTCGGTTCCATCTACCACTGGTTCCCGAAGATCACCGGGCGGATGCTGAATGACACCCTCGGCAAACTGCATTTCTGGATCACGTTCCTTGGTACCTATGCCATCTACTTCCCCATGCATTACCTGGGGTTCCTCGGCATGCCGCGGCGTTACTACGCCTATCCGAACTACGAGTTCATCCCGCAGTCGGCCCAGGAGCTGAATGCCTTCATCACGGTGGCCGCGCTGATCGTGGGTGTGGCGCAGCTGCTTTTCCTGTTCAACCTGGCCTGGAGCACCTTCAAGGGGCGGCCGGCGGGTGGCAACCCGTGGAAGGCTACCAGCCTCGAATGGCAGACCCCGGACACACCGCCGGTGCATGGCAACTGGCGGGAAAAACTGCCAGTGGTGCATCGCTGGGCCTATGACTACAGCGTGCCCGGCGTGGAGCAGGACTTCGTGCCGCAGACGGTTTCAGAAGAGGAACTGCAGCTTCTTCGCGAGGCCAACGGCATGAATACCCGCGAGGAGAAACAGCCATGAGCACGCAACCCTGGAAGAATGCCGGGGCCTCCGAGCCAGGCGGCTGGGGCCCGCGCGAATCCCATGGCCCCGAAGCGCCTATCCAGGACCCTGAGCGGACCGCCAAGGTTGGCCTGTGGGTGTTCCTCGGTGTCGTGACCGCGCTCTTCCTGCTGTTCCTGCTGGCGTTCATCGCCCGGTCCCAGGTCTCGGACTGGCGCCCGCTGACCGATCCGCTGGCGCCCTTGGCCCATCCCTGGATGCTCTGGGTGAATACCGCGCTGCTGGCCCTGGGCAGTGCTTGCCTGCAGGGGGCGAAGGTGGCGATGAAGCGCGACCAGATGCACACCTCGATCCTGGCGTTCCTGCTCGGAGGGGCCTTTGCCATTGCCTTTCTCGCAGGTCAGCTCTGGGTCTGGCAGCAATTCGCCGCCTGGGGCTACGCCGTCTCGGGTAATCCGGCCAACAGCTTCTTCTACCTGCTCACCGGCCTGCATGGCCTGCACCTGGCAGGCGGCCTGGTGGTATGGGCCGTGGTGGCGCAACGCATGCTGCGCCACGGCGAAATTTCACGTCTGCGTACCGGAATGGAACTCTGCGCCTTCTACTGGCACTACCTGCTGGGGTTGTGGCTGGTGCTTTTCGCGCTGCTCACCAGTACGCCGGAAACCTACCAGGCCATCGCGGCCTTCTGCGGGTTGAGGTAGCACCATGGCCACATCGACGCGGGAAACGCCGGTCGGCAATCCATCGACCTGGCAGGGCATCGCACAGGACTGGTCCTCGGATCGCGACGCTTTCAAGCAGGTGCCCTGGGGCAAGGCGATGATGTGGATCTTCCTGCTCAGCGACACCTTCATCTTCACCTGCTTCCTCACCGGGTACATGTCGGTGCGCATGAGCACCACCGCCACCTGGCCGAACCCCAGCGAAGTTTTCGCCCTGACCATCGCCGGCGCGAGTATTCCGTTGATTCTCATCGCCATCATGACCTTCGTGCTGATCACCAGCAGCGGCACCATGGCCATGGCCGTGAACTACGGATATCGACGCGACCGGGTGCGCAGCGCGGCGCTGATGCTGACGACAGCTGCCCTGGGTGCCACCTTCGTCGGCATGCAGGCGTTCGAGTGGAGCAAACTCATCGCAGAAGGTGTGCGGCCCTGGGGCAACCCCATGGGCGCGGCGCAGTTCGGTGCCTGCTTCTTCATGATCACCGGCTTCCACGGACTGCACGTATCGGTGGGCGTGATCTATCTCTGCACCGTGGCGTTCAAGGTGCTGCGTGGGGACTACGAAAAACGCGGGAACTACCAGATCGTCGAAATCACCGGGCTCTACTGGCACTTCGTCGACCTGGTCTGGGTATTCATCTTCGCGTTCTTCTACCTGTGGTAGGGCAGGGGAGAGATGAGATGGCACATGCGCAAGGTCAACAACACCCGATCAGCCTGTACCTGAAGATATGGGGGCTGCTGTTCGTCCTCAGCACCCTGTCGTACCTCGTGGATTACTTCCACTTCACCGGGTACTTCCGCTGGTCGATGATCCTCATCCTGATGTTGCTGAAGGCCGGGCTGATCGTTTCGATCTTCATGCACATGGCCTGGGAGCGCCTGGCGCTGGTCTACGCCATCCTGGTGCCGCCCCTGTGCCTGCTGGTGCTGGTGGGCTTGATGGCGGCCGAGGCCGACTACGTGCTTTTCACCCGGGGGACGTTCCTGGGGCAGTAGCTGCGAGCATTGATGTGTGGTTGTGGCAGGACTGCGTCCTGCTTGGCGAATGAATTGGCTG
>NZ_JASATC010000067.1:0-20435 GCF_038440135.1 Pseudomonas sp. OTU5201
TCTTTGGGGCGACTTTCGAGGCGAATCGAATGAAGAACAAAGTCATCCTCGTGCTGCTGGATGGCCTGAACTACGAAGTGGCCCGGCATGCGCTGGGCCACCTGCAGGCCTATTGCGGGGCCGGTCGGGCCGCCCTGTACAAGCTCCAGTGCGAGTTGCCGGCGCTGTCCCGTCCGCTTTACGAATGCATCCTCACCGGCGTGCCGCCGATCAAGAGCGGAATCGTCCACAACGATGTATCGCGCCTTTCCCGAGAGCGCAGCATCTTTCACTACGCCAGCGCGGCCGGGCTCAAGACCGCCGCGGCTGCCTATCATTGGGTCAGCGAGCTCTATAACCGCTCGCCGTTCGAAGCCGCCCGCGACCGTCATACCGATGCAGCGGCGTTGCCGATCCAGCACGGGCACTTCTATTACGCCGACCACTACCCGGACTCGCACCTGCTTGCCGACGCCGAGAGCCTGCGCCAGCGCCACAACCCGGACTTTCTCCTGGTGCACCCGATGAATGTGGATGACGCAGGCCACAAGCACGGCCTGGATTCACCCCAGTACCGCAACAGCGCACGGGTCGCCGATATCCTCCTGGCCGAGTACCTGCAACGTTGGCTGGACGCCGGCTACCAGGTGCTGGTGACCGCCGACCACGGCATGAACAACGACCGCTCCCACAACGGTCTGCTAGCCGAAGAGCGTGAGGTCCCGCTGTTTGTCCTGGGCGATGCCTTCAGCCTGGATGCCACGGCGCAGCCAAAGCAGATCGAGCTCTGCGGCACCGTCTGCGAAATGCTCGGAGTGCCCCACGACAAGGCTGCCTGCAAGGAGCTACTGAAGTGAATGCCACCAACCGGGGAAAATGGCTGGCACTGCTCTGCCTGCTGCCCTTTGCCGTGTTTTTCATCCTGTTCCAGATTGCGCCACTGGCCTGGGTCGCCGTTCACAGCCTGAACACGCCGGAAGGCTGGGGACTCGGCAACTACGCCAAGATGTTCAGCTCGAAGTTCTACCTGCAGGCCATCAAGCACAGCCTTCAGATCGCCTTCTGGTCGAGCCTGTTCGGCATCGTCATTGCCGTGATCGGCGCCTATTCACTGCGCAAGGTGGATTCGAAGCTGCGTGATTTCGTCATGGCCTTCTCCAACATGACCAGTAATTTCGCCGGCGTACCGCTGGCCTTCGCCTTCATCATCCTGCTTGGCTTCAATGGCGCGCTGACCATCCTCCTCAAGCAATCCGGCGTGATCGAAGACTTCAACCTCTACTCCAAGACCGGACTGATCGTGCTGTACACCTACTTCCAGATTCCGCTGGGTGTATTGCTGCTCTATCCCGCCTTCGATGCCTTGCGCGAAGACTGGCGCGAATCCGCAGCCCTGCTCGGCGCCAACTCCTGGCAATTCTGGCGGCATATCGGCCTGCCCGTGCTGACGCCCGCCCTGCTGGGCACCTTCGTCATCCTGCTGGCCAATGCGCTTGGCGCCTACGCCACCGTCTACGCCCTGACCACCGGCAATTTCAACGTACTGACCATCCGCATCGCCGCCATGGTCGCCGGCGATATCGCGCTGAACCCCAACCTGGCCAGCGCCCTGGCGATGGTGCTGGTGGGCCTGATGGCCCTGATCACGGTCGTGCACCAGTGGTTGCTGAAGAGGAGCTACCATGTCGCACGCTGAATCCCTCAACGCCAGCCTCTACCATCGCGTGGTGGTCTGGTTGCTGTTCCTGATCCTGCTGCTGCCGCTGGCCGGCACCCTGCTCTACTCGCTCTCCACCAGCTGGTCGGCGACCATCCTGCCGGACGGGCTGACGCTCAAGTGGTACCTGGCTCTATGGAGCGACGCACGCTTCCTCACCGCCTTCGGCCAATCGCTACTGGTGTGCTTCGGCGCCCTGGCACTGTCGGTGGTGCTGATCCTGCCGCTATTGTTCGTGGTGCACTACCACTTTCCGCGGCTCGACGGGCTAATGAACATCCTCATCCTGCTGCCCTTCGCGGTTCCGCCGGTGGTGTCCTCGGTGGGACTGTTGCAGATCTACGGTTCCGGGCCTCTGGCCATGGTGGGTACGCCCTGGATCCTGATCGGCTGCTTCTTCACCATCGCCCTGCCCTTCATGTACCGCGCCATCACCAACAACCTGCAGGCGATCAACCTGCGTGACCTGATGGACGCTGCCCAACTGCTCGGCGCCAGCACCTGGAAGGCCGCCTTCCTGGTGGTGCTGCCGAACCTGCGCAAGGGCCTGATGGTGTCGCTGTTCCTGTCGTTCTCCTTCCTCTTCGGCGAGTTCGTCTTCGCCAACCTGCTGGTAGGTACCCGCTACGAAACCCTGCAGGTCTACCTGAACAACATGCGCAACAGCAGCGGCCACTTCAACAGCGCCCTGGTGATCTCCTACTTCTTCTTCGTGCTGCTGTTCACCTGGGCAGCCAACCGTCTGAACAAGGACAAGGCATGAGTTTTCTTTCCATTCGCGGCCTGCACAAGAGCTATGGCCAGACTTCCATCTTCAGTGACATCCACTGCGAGATCGGCAAGGGCGAGTTCGTCACCCTCCTTGGCCCTTCGGGTTGCGGCAAGTCCACCCTGCTGCGCTGCATAGCCGGCCTCACCGAAGTCAACGGCGGGCAGATCCTGCTGGACGGCCAGGACCTGGTGCCGGTATCGCCGCAGAAGCGTGGCATCGGCATGGTGTTCCAGAGCTACGCACTGTTTCCCAACATGACCGTGCAGCAGAACGTCGCCTTCGGCCTGCGCATGCAAAAGGTCGAAGGCTCCGACAGCAAGCGCCGGGTGGATGAGGCCCTGGCCATGGTGGAGTTGCAGGACTTTGCCTCGCGTTATCCGCACCAGCTTTCCGGTGGCCAGTGCCAACGCGTGGCCCTGGCCCGCTCGCTGGTCACCCGGCCGCGCCTGCTGCTGCTGGACGAACCGCTCTCGGCGCTGGACGCGCGCATCCGCAAGCATCTACGTGAACAAATCCGCTCCATCCAGCAGGAACTGGGACTGACCACCATTTTCGTCACCCATGACCAGGAAGAAGCGCTGACCCTCTCCGACCGCATTTTCCTGATGAATGCCGGGCGCATCGTCCAGAGCGGCGATGCGGAAACCCTCTACACGGCACCGGTGGACGCCTTCGCCGCCGGCTTCATCGGCAACTACAACCTGCTCGACGCCGACGCGGCCAGCCGTCTGTTGCAGCGCCCGATGAACGGCCGCATCGCCATACGTCCGGAGGCCATTACCCTGAGCGCGGAAGGTGGCATCGAGGCCGAAGTGCGCAGCCACAGCCTGCTGGGCAACGTAGTGCGCTATCGGGTCGAAGCCCGCGGCGTTCAGTTGGTAGTGGACGTGCTCAATCGCTCCGCCGAAGATCTGCACCGCAAAGGCCAACGCGTCGGTCTGCGCATAGACGATCACGCAATCCGGGAGGTGGCCTGATGGCCCTGGCAATCTTCGACCTCGACGACACCCTGATAGACGGCGACTGCGCCAGCCTGTGGAGCGCACACATGGCCGAACTGGGTTGGGTCGACGAGGAGTCCTTCATCCGCAAGGACCAGGAACTCATGGCGCTCTATGCCGAAGGCAAGTTGGCGATGGAGGACTACATGGCCTTCAGCCTGTCGCCGTTGGTGGGGCGCACCGCCGAAGAAGTGGACTTCGTGGTCGAGCCCTTCGTCGAGGATGTGGTCGAACCGCTGATCCACTCCGATGCCATGCGCTGCCTGGCGCAACACCGCGCCGCCGGTGACCGCATCCTGATCATCTCCGCCTCGGCGCACTTCTTGGTCAGCGCCATCGCTGCACGTCTGGGCGTAGAAGAGGTTCTGGCCATCGACCTGGAAGAACAGCACGGCTGTTACAGCGGCCGCACCCGCGGCGTGCTCACCTACCGCGACGGCAAGGTGACGCGCCTGAATGCCTGGATGGAAGAGCAAGGCGAGAGCCTGGAGGGCGCCGCCTTCTATTCCGACTCGCGCAACGACCTGCCGTTGCTGACCCTGGTGACCAACCCCAACGTAGTCAATCCGGACCCGGTGCTGCGCGCCCATGCCGAGGAATCCGGCTGGCCGGTCCTGGAGTGGCGCTGAGCCCCCGCCCTTGCAGGAGCGAATTCATCCGCGAATGGGCCGCGCAGCGGCCCCGTACGTTGGGCCGAGCGGCGTTCCGCGAGCGCAGCGAAGCCCAACATGACCAGACACCGAGCGAGCCTCGGCTTCCCTCACCCCAACCCTCTCCCGGTGGGAGAGGGGGCAGTCCGTGCTCCTGTAGGGGCGAATTCATTCGCTATGTCTGCGTTAGCTGTTGCGAGCGATTTCCCATCCGGCCAAGAGCCTTGTAAGAGCTGGCTTGCCAGCGAAACGCCGCCATTCGCTGGCAAGCCAGCTCCTACTGGCAATGCAGCTGCCTACAACACGTCATGCAGACATAGCCAATTCATTCGCCAAGCAGGCCGCAGGTCTGCCGTAGGTTGGTCCGAGCGAAGCGAGGCCCAACAAACCCAGGCACCGAGCAGGCCCAAGCTTCCCTCACCCCCAGCCCCTCTCCCGGAGGGAGAGGGGAGCAATGGCCCTTACAACAAGGTCAGGGTGTAGCTCAGGATCAGCCGGTTCTCGTCCTGGTCACGCGCCGCATCGCTGCGCAGCGCGGCGTTGCGCCAGGACACGCCCAGGCCTTTAAGCGGACCGCCCTGCAGCACGTAGTCGAGGCGGAAATCGCGTTCCCACTCGCCCTGGTCATCGCCCTGGGTCTCGATGTTCGTCCCCTTGAGGTAGGTCGCGGTGGCCTTCAGCCCCGGCACGCCGACCTTGGCGAAGTCGTAGCCGTACTCGGCCACCCAGGTGCGCTCGCCGGCGCTGAGGAACTTGCCGATCTGGCGGTCGGTGATCAGGTAGGCGGTGGCGCCGTCGCCCTGGTTGAGGAAGGGGAAGGCGCTGTCGCCGGAAAGCTGCTGGTAGCCCAGGCTCGCCGCGTGGCCGGCCAGGCTGTAGGTGAACAGGGCGCTCCAGGTGCGGTTGTCCACCTCGTAGCGGTCCGGATCATTGGTCGCCCAGTTGCCCGCGCTGCGGAAGCCCTCGGCACGCCCGGCGACGCTGCCGTTCTGGCCGTCGGAGGTGTTGTAGAAGTAGCGCAGGTCGGACTTCAGCGCGCCCACCGGCAGCGCCCAGGTGTGGGTCAGGCCGAGGAAGTGCTGCTGGTAGAAGTCTTTCAGGTTGCCGTAGTAGTACTGCGCGAGCAGGTTGTCGCTGACCTTGTAGTCGCCACCGGCGAAGTAGAACGTGTTGACGAACTGACCAGTGCGGGCGTTGTTCGCGCCGGCGATGGACAGGCCGCGGGCATCGCTGGAGTTGCGCCCCTTGGCGTGTTCCAGCTGGCCGCCGACCAGGGTCAGCTTATCGATCTCGTTGGAGGTGATCTGCCCGCCCTCGAAGGTCTGCGGCAGCAGGCGACCGTCGTTGTAGGTCACCACCGGCAGCTTCGGCAGCAGGGTGCCGAGGCGCGCTTCGGTCTTGGAGAAGCGCAGCTTGCCGGTCACGCCGAGGCTGCCGAAGTCGTCCTTGGCGCGGCCATCGTCGTCGGTGGGGAACACCGTGCCGCCGTAGCTGGCGCTGGTCGGGTTGTAGTGGCGGCCCTTGCCGGAATCCAGCTTCACGCCGAGCAGGCCGAGGGCATCGACGCCCACGCCGACGGTGCCTTCGGTGTAGCCGGAGGCGTAGTTGAAGAGGAAGCCCTGGCCCCACTCCTCCTGCTTGGACGGCGCGGCCATGCCTTCGCGGTTGTCCGAGTTGATGTAGAAGTTGCGCAGGGTCAGGCTGGCCTTGCTGTCTTCGATGAAACCGCCAGCGGCGGCTTGCTGGGCCAACGAAGC
This sequence comes from Pseudomonas sp. OTU5201, assembly GCF_038440135.1. Classification (NCBI taxonomy): domain Bacteria; kingdom Pseudomonadati; phylum Pseudomonadota; class Gammaproteobacteria; order Pseudomonadales; family Pseudomonadaceae; genus Pseudomonas; species Pseudomonas sp. OTU5201. Next base: position 5,877 of record NZ_JASATC010000067.1, read on the forward strand.
GGCGGAAATGACCAGAGCCAAGTGTGAGAATTTCATTGTTCTACTCCGATGCGTGAGTCCTTTGGTTCTCCCGAAACCAATCCCTGCTATCGCTATATTGTTTTGTATACAGCGATAGACGAACATCATCGGCCTGACTAAAAGGCAATCGAAGCGGATTGGTGGGCGGCGTGCATCAGATAGAAACTTGACTTTAAAGTCAACTTATCCCAAGAATGCCCGCCTAGTCGCTATATACAAAAATACATAGCGAAATAAGAATCTCAGCACCTCAACAAGGAGTCACCCCATGAGTCATCGCCTTTCCCGCGCCGCCGCGCTTGTTGCCCTGTTCGCACTGGGCAGCGCCACGGCCGCGGAAGTCCAGGTCGCCGTCGCCGCCAACTTCACCGCGCCTATCCAGGCCATCGCCAAGGATTTCGAGAAGGACACCGGCCACAAGCTGGTCGCTGCCTATGGCGCCACCGGCCAGTTCTACACCCAGATCAAGAACGGCGCGCCCTTCGAGGTCTTCCTCTCGGCCGATGACACCACCCCGGCCAAGCTGGAGAAGGAAGGTGAAAGCATGCCAGGCTCGCGCTTCACCTACGCCATCGGCACCCTGGTGCTCTGGTCGGCACAGGACGGCTATGTGGATGCCCAGGGCGACGTGCTGAAGACCGGCCAGTACAAGCACTTGTCCATCGCCAACCCAAAGACTGCACCCTACGGCCTGGCGGCCACCCAGGTGCTGGAGAAGCTGGGGCTGACCAAGACCGTAGCGCCCAAGCTGGTGGAAGGCCAGAACATCACTCAGGCCCTGCAATTCGTCTCCAGTGGCAATGCCGAGCTGGGCTTCGTCGCCCTGTCCCAGGTGTACAAGGACGGCAAGATCACCAGCGGTTCAGCCTGGATCGTTCCCGCCGAAATGCATGAGCCAATCAGGCAGGACGCGCTGATATTGAAGAAAGGTGAAACCAACCCGGCCGCCAAGGCGCTGGTGGATTACCTGAAGGGGCCGAAGGCCGCGGAAGTGATCAAGTCTTACGGGTACCAGCTGTAACGACGGCGCGGAGTGAAGCTCCCTCACTCCCGGCCCCTCTCCCAGAGGGAGAGGGGAGCCTGTCGGCGGCGACTCAGTCGTCGCCCGTTTCCATTTCGGCCTTGAGCGCCTCATAGGCCGGCGCGGTGTAGATACCGATCTCCACGGCCAGTTGCATGACCTTCTCCAGGTCATTCTTGTAGACCAGCACGCACTGCAGTTCGTCATCCAGCGGTTCGCTGAAGTCCACCAGTACGTAGCCGCCCTTCTCCGGGTAGAGGCTGCCCATCTGCACCTGGATGCGGTTGAGGGCCTTGAGGGGCTCCACCTTCACCAGTTGCTTGGGTCTGAGCACGAAATTGACGCTGGGGCCGAAGGAGTCCACCACCTGCTGGAACAGCTGATCGTAGCTATCCGCCTGGAACAATACGGTGTCCGGCAAGCTACCCACTACGACCCATTCGCCCAATGGGATAGGGAAGCTTTCGTCGTAGTTGATATCGGGATTGGCCGCGAGGAATGCGTCCGGATCGGCGTAAGCCTGTGAGGCTTCGTCGGCGACGCGCTCGATCTCATCCTCGGTCATGCATCCGGAGCTGATGGCCGTAATCAATTCGATAAGTTGCTGTTTCACGAGATGAGCCCTGTCGCATGAGGAACGAAAGCGCGAAGGATACAGGGAAGCCACGCAGACATAAAAAAAGCGGAGAGCCCTTGCGGGCCTCCGCCACTTCAGCACACCACGCTGAGTAAATCAGGTCGTACGGATCAGGTGATCGAAGGCGCTCAAGGATGCCTTGGCACCCTCTCCCACGGCGATCACGATCTGCTTGTACGGAACGGTGGTCACGTCACCGGCAGCGAACACGCCGGGGATGTTGGTCTGCCCTTTGGCGTCGGTGATGATCTCGCCGCGCGGGGTAAGCTCCACCACCCCCTTCAGCCATTCGCTGTTGGGCAGCAGGCCGATCTGCACGAAGATGCCTTCCAGCTCCAGCGTACGCAGTTCATCGGTGAGGCGGTCCTTGTAGACCAGGCCGTTGACCTTCTGGCCGTCGCCTTTCACTTCAGTGGTCAGCGCGCTCTTGATGACGTTGACGTTGGGCAGGCTGGCCAGCTTCTTCTGCAGCACAGCGTCTGCACGCAGCTTGTCGTCGAACTCGATCAGAGTGACATGGGCGACGATGCCGGCCAGGTCGATGGCGGCCTCGACGCCGGAGTTGCCACCGCCGATCACAGCAACGCGCTTGCCCTTGAACAGCGGGCCATCGCAGTGCGGGCAGTAGGCCACGCCGCGGCCACGGTATTCCTGCTCGCCGGGTACGTTCATCTCGCGCCAGCGGGCGCCGGTGGAAAGGATCACGGTCTTGGCTTTAAGCGATGCACCGCTCTCGAAGCGCACTTCATGCAGTTCGCCCTCGGCCTTGGCAGGGACCAGTGCGGAGGCGCGCTGCAGGTTCATGATGTCGACGTCGTATTGCTTGACGTGCTCTTCCAGGGCGCGGGCCAATTTCGGGCCTTCGGTCTCCTGTACGGAGATGAAGTTCTCGATGGCCATGGTGTCCAGCACCTGGCCACCGAAGCGCTCGGCGGCGACGCCAGTGCGAATGCCTTTGCGTGCGGCATAGATAGCTGCGGATGCGCCAGCAGGGCCACCGCCGATGACCAGCACGTCGAAAGCGGCCTTGCCATTGAGCTTCTCCGCATCGCGGGCAGCAGCGCCGGTATCGATCTTGGCGAGAATTTCTTCCACGCCCATGCGGCCCTGGCCAAACAACTCGCCGTTCAGGTAGAGGCTCGGCACGGACATGATCTGGCGCTGCTCGACTTCGTCCTGGAACAGCGCGCCATCGATGGCGACGTGGCGGACGTTCGGGTTGAGCACGGCCATCAGGTTCAGCGCCTGCACCACGTCGGGGCAGTTCTGGCAGGACAGCGAAAAATAGGTTTCGAAGGTGAACTCGCCTTCGATCGACTTGATCTGCTCGATCACATCGGCGGCGAGCTTGGACGGGTGACCGCCCACCTGCAGCAGAGCCAACACCAACGAAGTGAACTCGTGGCCCATGGGGATGCCGGCAAAACGCAGGGCGATGTCGGCACCGGGGCGGTTCAGGGAGAACGACGGGCGACGAGCATCACTGCCATCGGTCTTCAGGTTGATCTTGTCGGTCAGGCCGACGATGTCTTGCAGCAGCCCGAGCAGCTCGCGGGATTTGTCGCTGTCATCGAGGGACGCAACGATCTCGAACGGCTGGGTGACCTTTTCGAGGTAGGCCTTCAACTGGGTTTTAAGATTGGCGTCCAACATGTGCGAATTCCTTTATTGCGGGCATGAGTCACCCCTCGACAGTCGTTGCCGACCGCCCGAAACGGGATGAGGGGTGTGATGCAAGCGGATTGCCGGAAGGCCCTCCGCTCGCCTTTACAGGGAGTAAAACGGAGTGGGAAGCGTCGAGAGCTAGCGCAACAGCTTCCCGACCGTTTTTAGATCTTGCCTACGAGGTCGAGGGACGGAGCCAGAGTGGCTTCGCCTTCTTTCCACTTGGCCGGGCAGACTTCGCCCGGGTGAGCCGCAACGTACTGGGCAGCCTTGACCTTGCGCAGCAGTTCCTGGGCGTCACGGCCGATACCGCCGGCGTTGACTTCGACGATCTGGATCTTGCCTTCCGGATCGATCACGAAGGTGCCACGGTCAGCCAGACCGACTTCTTCGATCAGCACGTCGAAGTTCTTCGACAGGACCCAGGTCGGGTCGCCAACCAGCGGGTACTGGATCTTGCCGATGGTGTCGGAGGTGTCGTGCCAGGCTTTGTGGGTGAAGTGGGTGTCAGTGGACACACCATAGATTTCCACGCCCAGCTTCTGGAATTCGGCGTAGTTGTCAGCCAGGTCGCCCAGTTCGGTCGGGCAAACGAAGGTGAAGTCAGCCGGGTAAAAGAAGAATACGGACCACTTGCCCTTCAGGCTGGCTTCGGTCAGTTCGACGAACTTGCCCTGATGGTAGGCGGTGGCTTTGAACGGTTTGACTTCGGTATTGATCAGAGACATCGCAACGTCCTCGTTGGGTTAGGAAATTTACCCGACGAAGAGTATTGGGTTATTCCAAAAAGAGCATATTGATTGCCCCCATCAGAACGATTGATTACTTCAATGCAACTCCCCGACGCCCCACCACGCTTGGCTTGGAGCGCCGGAGAGCGCTCGCATCAGACGAGGCTTTCGTCGAGCAGGAGCACCAGTTTTCCTTCCACCTGGTTGCTGGCCAGCGCCTCGAAGGCAGCCTCGGCGTCCTTGGCCGAATAGGCTTTTTCCAGGCGTGGTTGCAGGCGGCCTTCCTCGAACAGCGGCCAAACCTGCTGGCGCAACTCGCTGATGAGATCAGCCTTGAACTGCTCGTCGCGGCTGCGCAGGGTCGAGCCGATCAGTTGCACCCGCTTGCCCAGCAGCAAGGCCATGTCCAACTCGGCCTTACGCCCGCCCATCAGGCCAATGTTCACCCAGCGTCCGTCGGTGGCGGCCAGGGCCAGGTTGAGACTGGCGTAGTTGCCGCCGACTGGGTCGAGAATTACGTCGAATGGGCCGAAATCACGCAGGCTTTCCAGACTCTCGCCGCGCAGCGCACCGCCTTGGGCACCGAGGGATTCGCAATAGGCCAGGCGCTCTGCCGAGCCCACACTGACCCAGCAGGGATTGCCGAAAGCCTTGCATAGCTGAATGGCTGCCGAGCCGACGCCGCTGGCCCCGGCGTGCAGCAGCGCTTTCTCGCCAGGCTTGATGCCAGCCAGTTGGAACAGGTTGAGCCAGGCCGTGGCGTAGACCTCCGGCAGCGCGGCAGCCTCAGCCAGGGACAAGCCTTCCGGCACGGGCAGCACATGGCGGGCATCCACCACCACTTCCTCGGCCATGCCACCGCCGGCAAGCAGACAGCAGACACGGTCACCCACCCGCCAGGCACCACTGCCGGCCCCCACTTCGGCAATCACTCCGGAAGCTTCCAGGCCAAGAATGTCGCTGGCTCCCGGCGGTGGCGGATAAAGCCCGGCGCGCTGCAACAGGTCGGCCCGGTTCAGGCCGGCAGCCGCCACGCGAATCCGCACTTGCCCCACATCACAGACCGGACTGGCCCGCTCCCCCCACTCCACGCGCCCTTCGACGCCTTGCAATGCCTTCACGGTGCCTCCATAGTGAGCTTGGACCTGGCCCGGCGAGTAGCCGGGCCTTCGCATTGCGCCGATGGAACCCGGCGCCCTCAAATACGGCCTAATATGCGTTATCACCTGTCCCGACGTCGAATCAGCATGAAGCGCTCCCTGATCAGTTCTGCACTTGCCTTGGCCCTCAGCGTCAGCATCTTGCCGCTGCATGCCGCCCCCACAGCCCCGAACAGTTGGGATGCCATTCAGCCCGACCGCGAACAGGTGATCGCCAGCCTCAACGTAGTGGAACTGCTCAAGCGCCACCACTACAACAAGCCGCCGCTCAACGATGAGCGCTCGGTGAAGATCTACGAGGGCTACCTCAAGCTCCTCGACCCGGCGCGAATGTACTTCACCGCTGCCGATATCGCAGAATTCGACAAGTGGCGCACACGCTTCGACGACCTGCTGAAAAGCGGAGACCTGGAGCCCGGCTTCGTCATCTACAAGCGCCACCTTGACCGCCTCAAGGAACGCCTGGACTTCGCCCTGGCGATGCTCGACCAGGGCGTCGACAAGATTGATTTCACCGTCGACGAGAACCTGGAAACCGACCGCGAGAAAGCCCCTTGGGCCAAGGACCGCGCCGCCCTTGATGACCTCTGGCGCAAGCGCGTGAAAGATGAAGTACTGCGCCTGAAGATCGCGAAGAAGGACCCCAAGGCCATCCAGGAGCTGCTGATCAAGCGCTACAAGAATCAGCTTTCCCGCCTCGACCAGACCCGTGGCGAGGACGTGTTCCAGGCCTACATCAACGCCTTCGCCCAGACTTACGACCCGCACACCCAGTACCTCTCCCCGGATAACGCGGAGAACTTCGACATCAACATGAGCCTGTCCCTTGAGGGCATCGGCGCCGTGTTGCAGAGCGACAACGAGTACGTGAAGGTGGTGCGCCTCGTACCAGCGGGGCCTGCCGAGAAGAGCAAGCAGGTCGCACCGGCGGACAAGATTGTTGGCGTTGCCCAGGGCAACGGCGAAATGGTCGATGTGATCGGCTGGCGCCTGGACGAGGTGGTCAAGCTGATCCGCGGCCCGAAAGGCTCCGTGGTGCGCCTGGAAGTGATTCCGGCCAGCAACGCCCCGAACGACCAGACCAGCAAGGTAGTCGCCATCACCCGCGAAGCCGTGAAGCTGGAAGAACAGGCCGCTAAGAAATCCGTCATCAACCTCGAGCATGAAGGCAGCAAGTTCAAGCTCGGCGTGATCGAGGTACCGGCCTTCTACCTGGACTTCAAGGCCTTCCGCGCCGGTGATCCCGAGTACAAAAGCACCACCCGTGACGTGAAGAAACTCCTCGGCGAGCTGCAGAAGGAGAAAGTCGACGGCGTGGTCATCGACCTGCGCAACAACGGCGGCGGCTCTCTGCAGGAAGCCACCGAGCTGACCGGCCTGTTCATCGACCAGGGGCCGACCGTACTGGTTCGCAACAGCGACGGCCGTGTCGACGTGCTGGCCGACGAGAACACCGGCGCTTTCTACACCGGCCCCATGGCCGTGCTGGTCAACCGCCTGTCCGCGTCGGCCTCGGAGATCTTCGCTGGCGCCATGCAGGACTACCACCGCGCGTTGATCATCGGTGGCCAGACCTTTGGCAAGGGCACCGTGCAGACCATCCAGCCGCTGAACCATGGCGAGCTCAAGCTGACCCTGGCCAAGTTCTACCGCGTATCCGGGCAGAGCACCCAGCATCAGGGCGTGCTGCCGGACATCGAGTACCCCTCGGTGGTAGACACCAAGCAGATTGGTGAAAGCGCCCTGCCCGAGGCCATGCCTTGGGACAGCATCCGCCCGGCCATCAAGCCCGAACTGGACCCCTTCAAGCCGTTCCTGGCCGAGCTGAAGGCCCGCCACGATTCGCGCACAGCACAGAATCCGGACTTCGTCTACAGCCGAGAGCGCCTGGCGCTGGCGCAGAAGCTGATGGAGGACACCGTGGTCAGCCTCAACGAGACCAAGCGCCGCGCTGAACAGACTGACATCGAGGCCAAGCAGTTGGCGATGGAGAACACCCGTCGCAAGGCCAAGGGAGAAGAGCTTCTGAAGGAACTCAAGCCGGAAGACGAAGACGTCGTGCCGGTAGAAGAGGAAAAGACCAAACCGGAAGATGACGCCTATCTGACCGAAACCGGGCAGATCCTGCTGGATTACCTGGGCCTGAACGCATCCGTGGCGAAACATTGAAATGATGTCATAACGCTGTCACACATCTGTCGTGAAATTCGGGGGCCGCAATTGCGGCCCCTTTCTTTTTCACGAGTAACAGCATGACCGTCACCGAGCAGTTGAGCGCGCTGGGCCTGATCCTCGCTCACGGCGACTTGCACAGCCTGTTCCAGCCAATCCTGTCGCTGTCTGAACGGCGCATCATCGGCTACGAAGCCCTGACCCGCGGCCCATCCAACAGCCCGCTGCACTCGCCAATGACCCTGTTCGCAGTGGCACGCCATGCAGGGCGTCTGAGCGACCTGGAAATGGCATGCCGCAAGAGCGCCTGCCACCGCTTCAAGGAGCTCAAGCTCGACGGCCTACTGTTCCTCAATGTTTCTCCAGAGTCGCTGCTGGACCCGGCACACCAGCCGGGGCGTACCCTGAAAATGCTGCAAGCCTTCGGTATTCCTCCCAGTCAGGTGGTTATCGAACTCACCGAGCAGACCCCTACCGAAGACTTCAACCTGCTCGATACCGCCCTGCACCACTACCGCGCCATGGGCTTCTCCATCGCCCTGGACGACCTGGGCGCGGGCTATTCCAGCCTGCGCCTGTGGTCCGAGCTGCGTCCAGACTACGTGAAAATCGACCGCCACTTCATCGACGGCATCCACCAGGATGCGGTGAAGCGCGAGTTCGTCGAATCCATCCTGAAGATGGCCAAGGCTTCCCGCGCCCAGGTCATAGCCGAAGGCATCGAACTAGCGGAAGAGCTGGCGGTGCTCGCGGAAATGGGTGTTGACCTGGTCCAGGGCTATCTGCTCGGACGACCCCAGGAACATCCCTCTCGTGATGCGCGCGTCCTGCTGCCGCCACTGGAGTCGACCGGCAACATGAACGAGGAGAGCAGCGACCTTTCCGCCCTGCTCAACGAGCAACCGGCTGTGCACGAGGACACGCCCATCCACGAGGTGCTCGAAGCCTTTCGTGCCCAGGCCAATCTCAACTCGCTCGCGGTGCTCGACGCCCATCAGCGACCGGTCGGAATCGTCCATCGCCACTTGCTTTCGGAAGCCTTGCTCCGCCCCTTCGCCACCGACCTGTTCACCCGCAAATCCGTGAACCGGCTGATGAGCACGGATTTCCTCGCAGTGGAAATGGGGCAATCCCTGCAGCAGGTGAGCCGCCTGATCACCAGCCGCGCCAGGCAGCGTATCGAAGAAGACTTCATCCTCATCCTCGACGGCCGCTATCGGGGGCTGGGACGGGTAATCGACGTGCTTAAACTGATCACCGAGCTGAAAATACAGCAGGCACGACATGCCAACCCGCTAACCTTGCTGCCGGGTAACGTGCCCATCCAGCAGTGTCTGACGCGTTTGCTGCAGCAACGCCGCCAAGCGGTGATCTGCTACGTGGACATCGACAGCTTCAAACCCTTCAACGACCTCTACGGTTACGCCAAGGGTGACGAAGTGCTGCTTTGCCTGGCCCAGTGCCTGAGCGAACGGGTAGACCCGGCGCGGGATTTCGTCGGCCATATAGGCGGCGATGACTTCATGCTGGTACTGGGGTCGGACGACTGGCGCGTCCGACTCAGTTACTTGCTGGAAGACTTCCAGGGCCAGTGCCGACGCTTCTACCGCAACGACCACTTGCAGGCAGGGTGCTTCGTCGCCCACAACCGCCACGGCCAGCGTGAAGAATTTCCCCTGCTGTCGCTATCCATCGGTGTGGTGACCCTCAAACCGGAGGATTGCACCCAACTGGACGCCTCGCAGCTGGCGGGGCTCGCGTCGGAAGCCAAACGCCACGCCAAGGCCATGCCCGGCTACAGCCTGCACATCATCGAAGCGGTTTGAAGGGTCCAGGATGCTGCCGGTGTGGCTCAACTCAGCGGCGAGTCAGAGGCCAAGTTCGCCCGCGCGCCGGGCGGCACGCTGGGCAGCGTCAGAATCGGGCTCGAGGCCCGGTCCACCATCGCGATAGAGATCGGCCAGCTTTCGCGCGGCCAGAGGGTGGCCGGCATCGGCGGCCAGACCCCACCAGCGCGCGGCGTCGGCGGCATCCGGTGCTTGCCGAGCGTCACCCGCCAGGCTCAGTACGCCCAGTTGGTAGGCGGACTTGCCATCACCTGCCTGAGCCGCCTGGCGCAGCAGGCGAATACCCTCCTCCCGCGCACCGAAACCATGCCCACGGTGCAGCAGCAAGTGACCGTAGAAGCTCTGCGCAGGTACATCGCCCAACGCAGCCATTCGTGCGTACTGGCCCTGCATCCACTGCCAGGCACGGGGTTGGGCGACCAGCTTCGGAGAGCGTATCAGCCAGCGCGCCGCCTGATAGCCGATCCGCGCTCTCAGCCTCCAGAACATCACTGTTCCTCGGGGTAGCTGAACTCGAATACCCGCACCACTTCGGAGGCATGCCAGGAGGCCGCTGCGATGCCATCCGGAGGACCGGAGAAGCGCCCCAGACGCTCGACGCACTCGAAGAAGCCGGTACGCGGCAAGCGGCTGGCACCCTGGCTGATGACCAGGGAACTACGCAGGGGACGCTCGGCGCGGGCATCGAGGGCAGCCAGATGCTCCAAAGCTGCAGTGAGGGTCTGCATGGCCGGGGATGGCAATTGCAGACGCTCGATCAACGCCCGATAAGTCAACAGGTGCCGCTGACGGCGTGCGTCTTCCAGTTCATTCAACAGGGCTTGCCAGTGTTGGCGGCTGATTCGCAGACTCAAGATCCGGACTCCCAGCCGGAAACCCCGAGGGCACGCGCCAGACCGCGCTTGATGGCGTCATCAGGCTCACGTTCACCGCTCTCGATCAGCCCCAGATAGTGGGGGCTGATGCCCACCGCGCGGGCCAGTTGCTCCAGGCTCTGCCCCTGGGCTTCGCGCAGCGACTTCATTTGCCCGATCGCCGTCCTGGCAAGCCCTGCGGCCGTTTCTGTGGTGGCCTGGCCGGCGGCGCGCAGTAGCGCCTGGTATTCGGCCCAGGGCAGCACTGCGTACTCCGCCTGGCCGTCACGCATGATCACTTGCACACTCATTGAAGCTCCCCGTGGAACGCAGTGCCGACTGCTTCAGCACCTCCATGCAGGCGGCCATATTATCAGGCCAAGGGCCCGCGGAGGGTGAACTATACTGCGTCCACCAGGCGGGGGAAGGTACGTGACGCGGCATTTTCATGTGGTTTTCTGGATACTCGCCAGCCTCTGGCCCGGCCTGCTGCGGGCCGAAGAGCTGCGCTGGGGCTTCGGCGCGGCTGACGGCATGCCTTACGTTCAGGTGAGCGACCATGTCCTGCTCGGCGGCTTCATCCGTCGCCTTGGCGAACGGATTGCCAAGGATCTGTCTGTTTCGGTGAGCTTCGTCGAAACACCGAACAAACGCATCGAGGAATCCCTGAAGAACGGGCGCATCCATCTGATCTGCAATTCCAACCCCGAGTGGATGGTCGACGCTCCGGCCTATCACTGGTCGCCACCGTTGTTCGAAGAAGAAGACGTCCTTCTCCAGCACCGCGACAGCCCAGCGATCAACGGCCTGACCGATCTCAAGGGCAAGGTGCTGGGCACCAGCCTGGGTTACGCCTACAGCATGCCGCTGATGGAGGCCTTCGCGAACCACGACGTGGAACGCAAGGACGTGCGCGACCTGGACACTCGCCTGAATCTGCTGAGCCACAAGCGGCTGGATGCCGTCATCGATATGCGTCGTGCCCTCGCCTATGAATTGGCCGCGCGCCCCGACGTACCGCTGGTGTTCAGCCCCTGGGTAGTGGAGCGCTATCGTTTGCATTGCGCCTATGGCAGCCAGCTGCCGGTACCGGCCGAACACCTGGATGCTGCACTGCAGAGCCTGCGGGACAGCGGCGAACTCGAATCACTGCTGCAAGGCGAACAGCAGCGCGCCGGGCTTCAGGACCGCTGAGAGTCCGGCGCTGGTAATCGCTCCAGAAGCGCCTGCACTTCCGGGGACTGCTTCTCGCGCCAGGCCCGGAAGGCGTCCAACTCGCCAGCCCAGGTCTTCAGGACCCAGGCCAGCACCGCCAGGTCGTCGACGAAGCCCATGCCGACCAGCCAGTCCGGAAGCGCATCGAGCGGCGTGACAAAGTAGAGCAATGCCCCAACCACCGCGAGGAATGCCTTGGGGTTGATCTGCCGGTACTCACCACGCAGCCAGGCATTGGCCAGGGACAGTAACAGTCGCAGGTCATCTTTCACCGCGCCCAGACGACCGCTCTGGCTCGTGCTCTTGCGGGATGCAGCCAACAGCAGTGACGGCAATCGCCCGCCAGCCAGGAAACGTTGCGCCAGGGTCAGGTAACGCTGGAAATTCCAAGGTGCTTTCATCGGTACTCCTCGGCAGAAGCCTGGCCTAGAGGGCTTGGCGCGGTTATCCACGAAATCTGTGGATAACCTTGTGAACAGTTTTCCACAGAGAGGGGAGAAGGCCCATATCATGCGGCTCCGCGACAGATCGGGCAAAATTTGCCCAGTGCCAAAAGACCAGCAAAATCAAGCATTTGACCTGGTAGTCCGCAATGCGACCGCAGGTCGCACTCGCTACGGGCATGGTTACCCGGTCATGTGCATAACCGTAACACTTTCCCGCCACCCGACTCCCGTTGTGACCGAAAGGTCGGCTCTCGGTTCGAGCGGGACCGGCGACGGAAGCGAAAACGCCCCGTCGAGACGGGGCGTTTTCGGGGAACCAACTGCCGCTTACTGCTGCTCGGCGGCGGCCGGATCCTTGATGCTGATTAGTTCCAGGTCAAACACCAGCACCGAGTTGGCCGGAATGGCCGGGCTCGGGCTCTGCTCGCCGTAGGCCAGCTCGCTGGGGATGAAGAGTTTGACCTTTTCACCCACATGCATCAGTTGCAGGCCTTCGACCCAACCCGGGATCACACCGTTGACCGGAAGGTCGATAGGGCTGCCACGCTGGACGGAGCTGTCGAATACGGTGCCATCGGTCAGCTTGCCTTCGTAGTGAACGGTCACTACGTCGGTGGCTTTGGGCTGCGCACCTTCGGCCTTCTTCACGATCTCGTACTGCAGGCCGGAAGCGGTGGTCACAACGCCTTCGCGCTTGCCGTTGTCTTCGAGGAATTTCTTGCCGGCTTTGGCGTTCTCGGCATTCAGCGCGGTCATGCGCTCTTCGGCACGCTTCTGCAGGAAGGCGAAGGCTTCAACCAGCTCTTCGTCCTTCAGGCGCTGCTCCTTCTTGCCGATGGCGTCTTCGATACCCTGGGCAACGGCCTTGGGATCAAGGTCGTCCATGCCTTCCTGAGCCAGGCTCTTGCCCATGTTCAGGCCGATACCGTAGGAGGCTTTCTGGGCCGGAGTCTTGAGTTCAACGCTGGTCTGCGAATCGCAGCCCGCGAGAACCAGGCCCACCAGGGCCACAGCGGCCGCCAACCGATGTTGTTTCATGCTGAATCCTTGTCTGTCGCCGTGATGGCAATACGATGGAGCGGCGAGCTTAGCAGGCCGCCGCGAGGAGTGGCTATGGGCAATGAGAACAGGGGTTTGGCAATAAGTTCAGCGTCTTGCGCCGCGTCACGTAAGCAACGATGTCAGTGCTGTAGGACCTTTCGGCCAGACAAAGAAAAAGCCCCCAGGCATTGCTACCTGAGGGCTTTTATATGGCGCAGCGGACGGGACTCGAACCCGCGACCCCCGGCGTGACAGGCCGGTATTCTAACCGACTGAACTACCGCTGCGCGTAACCACAAAAATGGTGGGTGATGACGGGATCGAACCGCCGACCCTCTGCTTGTAAGGCAGATGCTCTCCCGGCTGAGCTAATCACCCGGATGCGTCCCACGAGGGGCCGCACACTAAATGAAAAGCCCCCAGGTGTCACCTGAGGGCTTTGAATATGGCGCAGCGGACGGGACTCGAACCCGCGACCCCCGGCGTGACAGGCCGGTATTCTAACCGACTGAACTACCGCTGCGCGTAACTGCGAGATGGTGGGTGATGACGGGATCGAACCGCCGACCCTCTGCTTGTAAGGCAGATGCTCTCCCGGCTGAGCTAATCACCCTTCACTCTCGAAGTGGGGCGCATTCTAGAGAGGTATCTGGACCCTGGCAAGTCCCTTTTGAAAAAAAATTCTCAGGCCTTCCAAAGGCTTAGCTCAGGGTTGAGCCCAACGCCTCCCGATGAGAATAATGCGCCCTTTGTGTCCAGAGGTTTTCCCCTATGTGGTTTCGCAACCTGCTTGTCTATCGCCTCACCCAGGATCTGAATATTGATGCCGAGGCGCTAGAAGCCGCGCTGGCTACCAAGCCGGCCCGGCCATGTGCCAGCCAGGAGCTGACCACCTACGGATTCGTGGCGCCCTTCGGCAAAGGCGCGGATGCGCCGCTGGTTCATGTCAGCGAAGGCTTCCTCCTGGTGGCCGCCCGCAAGGAAGAGCGCATTCTCCCCGGCAGCGTGGTGCGCGATGCGCTGAAAGAAAAGGTCGACCAAATCGAGACCGAGCAGATGCGCAAGGTCTACAAGAAGGAACGCGATCAGCTGAAAGACGAGATCGTCCAGACATTCCTGCCACGTGCCTTCATCCGCAAGTCGGCCACCTTTGCCGCCATCGCCCCGGCCCAGGGCCTGATCTTGGTCGACGCCTCCAGCCCGAAGCGCGCCGAAGACCTGCTATCCACCCTGCGTGAAGCCATCGGCTCGCTGCCCGTGCGTCCGGCCTCGGTGAAGATCGCCCCCACCGCCACGCTCACCACCTGGGTCAAGACCCAGGAAGCCGCCAGCGATTTCTACGTACTGGACGAGTGCGAACTGCGCGACACCGACGAAGAAGGTGGTGTGGTGCGTTGCAAGCGCCAGGACCTCACCAGCGACGAGATCCAGCTGCACCTGACCTCCGGCAAGCTGGTCACCCAGCTGTCCCTGGCCTGGCAGGACAAGCTGTCCTTCATCCTCGACGACAAACTGGTGATCAAGCGCCTGCGCTTCGAAGACCTGCTGCAAGAGAAGGCCGAACAGGACGGCGGCGACGACGCGCTCAGCCAGCTCGACGCCAGCTTCACCCTGATGATGCTGACCCTGGTGGAGTTCATCCCCCAGCTCTTCGAAGCCCTGGGTGGCGAAGAGATTCCGCAGGGCGTCTGACCCTCCCGAGGGGCCGCCCCCCGCCCCCGGCGGGGGGCGAGGGGGGAAGGAAATAAA
>NZ_JASATC010000068.1:0-20173 GCF_038440135.1 Pseudomonas sp. OTU5201
CTCACCCCCCTGCCGGGCCCCCAACCGCCCCCCGTCGTCGTTTCTGCCGCTGCTGGGAATGATGGGTATCGCTTCGCTCCACCGCATCCTACGAATGGGCGCCATGCTGGCTGTAGGTTGGCGCAGAGCGCAGCGAAACCCAACGCTTGAAGACCCCTCATGCGTGGAGCCTGGAACTTGGCGTTGCTGGGTTTCGTTCCTCTACCCAACCTACGGAAGCCTGGGAACGGCATTGAGGTCGAATCGGTTATGGCGAGCCGAACATTGCCGTCCAGTAGATGCCCGCATCGCTTTTCGGGTCCACCGCGTAGGCGGCGCCCAGTTCGCGGAACTGCGGGTTCATCAGGTTGGCGCAGTGGCCCGGACTGGCCAGCCAGCCTTCCACCACCTTGCTGGCGGTATCGAGACCTGCGGCGATGTTTTCACCGATCACCTGGGCGGTGTAGCCGGCCAGCTCCGCACGGTCGCCGGGGGTGCGGCCGTCGCGGTCCTTGTGGTCGAAGAAGTTCTGGTTGGCCATGGCACGTGTGTGCTCCAGGGAGGCGCCGGCCAGGGTGGCGTTCCAGGTCAGGGGGGAGGCAGCGGCGAAGGATTGCGTACCGCATTGGCGTGCCTGGGTGCGGGCGGTGTTGATCTGTTCCAGCAGCTTCTGCCCTTCCACCTGCCAGTCGCCCAGACCACCGGCCAGCAGCGGCCGAGCCAGCACGATGCGCCAGTCCACGCCCTCACGACTCACGCCGACGTCGACGAACTGCGGGTCCAGCACCACCTGGCAGAAGCTTTCCTGCAGCGCCTTCATGGCCGCCTGTGCATCACGGGGGCCGGAGAGGTTGATGGCCTGCACATTAACCAGCGGATAGGCCGTGCGCGAGAGCGCTTGCTGCAAGTCGCCAATGCTGCCGGCCGGCAGAATCAGGCGCGGGTCCGGCTTGAGCGGCGGCAGCTCCATGGAAGCCTGGCCGGCGCAGGGCTGCACCTGGCCACGATAGGCGTTGATGGACTCGACCAGTTGCGTCTCTTCGTTCGCCGCCGCAGTGCCGGCCAGCACCAGCGCCAACGGCAGTGCCGCAAGGCGCAGAACGGATGACATGACCTCCATGGAAACCTCCCTCAAGCTGATTGCGCCCAATGATGCGCGATTCCACCCCATCCTGTGCACCTCCCGTGGCAATTCAGCGAACAACGTGGATGCGACCGACCGACAAGGGGACGGGGCGCACCGGTGGCGAAACAGGGGGTTTCGCCACCGCCCTCAGAGCACCTTGACCGCGCGCCCGATGAACTGCACAGGTCCGGTGGGCTTGCCGACGGGGGAGCCGGTGGCGCTCTCCAGGGTCAACTCGAACAACTGGTTGGGTTGCAGCGGCGGCAGTTGGTCGATAGGCACGCGTAGCGGCTGGCCCGGCTTGACCAGCCCGAGGGAGACCGGCCCTTGCCAGTCATCGGCCTTGGTCCAGAACTCCAGCGCCTTGCCGGCCGGAACCTCCACCACGCCAAGGGGGATCAACTGGACTTCTGTGGGGCTGCTGGCTTGCACCACCCAGCCTGGCGACTTGTCCAGGGGGGCCACCAGCACCACCAGGTAGGCCGGCGTGCCCGGCGGTACCGCGCGGGTCAGCAGCAGTGATGCCAGCACCAGCGAAAGCGCCAGCCCGGCACCGGCCACCCCCCGCCAGAGCGGCAACAGCGTCCACCAGGATGGCGCCCTGGCGGATTCAGGTCCGGCGCGGTGCCCCAGCTCTCCGATGCTGCGTTCGATTCGATGCCAGAGGTGGGCGGACGGGGTGCAGGGCTCGGCTAGGCTCGTCAGTGGCAGAAGCCGTCGCTCCCAGGCATCCACCGCTGATCGCAGGGCATCGTCATGGGCGAGACGCCGCTGCACCTCCTGGCGCTGCTCGGCAGACAGCGTGCCCAGCACGTATTCGCTGGCCAGTTCTTCAAGGTCGTCTTGGGTGCCTTCGGTCATCCCATGCACTCCCGCAGTGCAGCCAGGCTGCGTTTGATCCAGGACTTCACGGTGCCCAGCGGCGCACCCAGCCTGCTGGCGATCTCCGTGTGGGAATAGCCCTCGACATAGGCGTGCAGGATGCATTCACGGCGCGGGGGCTCCAGCCGATCCAGGCAACCGTAGATGCGCCCCGCGCCGGCGCTCCATTCGAAAGCCCCGACGCTCTCGCGCAAGTCGTCCCAGACGCCAGCCGTCTCATCGCCCTGATCGCCCAGGCTCAGCTCGCGGGTACTGTCTCGCATGAAATTGAGCGCCAGGTGGCGGGTGATGCTGAAGATCCAGCCCCGCGCCGAGCCCCGCGCCGGATCGAAACGGGCAGCGTGGGTCCAGATGCGCAGAAACGCGTCGTGGACGATGTCCTCGGCCAGGGCATTGTCCCGCGCGATGCGCCGGGCCACCCCCAGCAATCGCGCCCCTTCCTGTTGGTAAAGCGCCTGCAGCGCCTGGCGTTCGCCGCGGGCACAGGCCCTCAGGCAGCCGTCATAGTCGAATTCGGGTTCGGCCAAATGGATGCTCCCTGCCGTGTCATCGCGCTGGGAGCCCCCGACGTTGTGCCGGGGGTCCCTGTGGAACGGATGGACCGTCACTTGGCCGTCCAGAAAATGTAATCGGCCTGGTACTTCACTATCTCGCGTTTGCCCATGGTGGTGGCGGAGCACTCGGAAGCGGGCGCCACGCCCCCCTTCAGGGCGACCCGTTGAATGTAGCTGACGCCCTTCATCAGGCCATCGCCAGTCGCTGGGTTGGCCTTGACCAATTGATACGGCAGGTTTCCCGCCCCGGACGGCGCAACAGCCAGTTGGGTGCCGGTAATGCTTGAACCATCCTGCGCCTGCCAGGTGGCCGGCGGGCCGAAGTAGCTGCCCACTTGCTTGCCGTCGCGATCGTTCAGTACGGCCTTGGGACCGACGAAGGTCCACTCCACCTGGCCCTTGGCATCCGCCTTTTCACGACACTCATAGGTAATCTCGCCGACGCCCGTAGTTTCCAGGGCCACCTTGTTGCCCTCCGGGACTTTTACGGCGTCTGGCAGCATGGCCTGGGCGAGCACCCCGGGCGCGGGCGTCAGCAGGCAGGTGAAGGCAAATGCTGTGGTGAATCGACGAACAAAGGTTTGAGCGTTCATGAACAGCCCTCCAATGGGGTTTCAGGTCAACAGCCCGGTTGGCTGTTACCTGTACTACCCATGCGCCGGGCATTCGGATGCAGTGCGGCGAAGAAATTTCAGCAATCGGCGACGCGCTCAGTGGCACTCGATCCGGTTGCGCCCACCGCGCTTGGCCCGATACAGCGCCATGTCGCTGCGCGACAGGCTGACTTCCGCGCGGCTGTCGCTGGGATGGAGCGCAGCGATACCGACGCTGACCGCCAGCGCCAGCCGCTCTTCGCCATGTTCAATGGGAGAAGAT
The DNA here is from genome assembly GCF_038440135.1 of Pseudomonas sp. OTU5201. Lineage (NCBI taxonomy): Bacteria > Pseudomonadati > Pseudomonadota > Gammaproteobacteria > Pseudomonadales > Pseudomonadaceae > Pseudomonas > Pseudomonas sp. OTU5201. The sequence continues at coordinate 3,418 of NZ_JASATC010000068.1, forward strand.
GACAGTTCGCCCTGCACCCGCGCGGCGAACGACCGCGCCTCGTCGATGGAGACATTGCTCAGCACCACGGCGAACTCCTCGCCGCCCATGCGCCCGGCGGCATCGGTTCGGCGCAACTGGGTACGGAGGATCGACGAAAAATGCCGCAGCGCCTGGTCTCCAACGGAGTGGCCCCAGCGGTCGTTGATGGCCTTGAAATGGTCCAGGTCGAACATCAGGATTGCCGCGCTGTAACCCGCTGTTCGCTGCACGCGCGCCAGCTCGGCATCCAGTTGCGCCATAAAGTGCCGGCGATTGGAAAGCTGGGTAAGGGAATCGGTGGTGGCGAAGACTTGCAGCTCAGCCTCGATCAACTTGCGTTCAGTGACATCGGTGATGAAGCCGTGCCAGAGCACGCTGCCGTCCGCCAGCGGGCGGGGACGCGCGTCCCCCTGGCGCCAGGAAAGGCCGCAACCGGGCAACTGCACGCGGTACTCCAGGTGCCAGGGCGAGAGATCGCGGGCGGAGCGCTCCAGGGAATCGAGGTAGAACATCAGGTCGTCCGGGTGGATGATGCCGTGCAATGCGTCAGCGTTCCGGGTCAGTTGCTCCGGTGCCAGCCCGTAAATCTCGCGGACGCCGTTGCTGACGTAGGAGAAGAAGGCGCTGCCATCCAACTGGCGCCGGTACTGGAAGACCATGCCGGGAATTTCGTTGGTCAGGTCGGTCATCAGCGCCGCCGCTTGCTGCATCTTCTCCGAGAGGTTGCGCATGGCGGTGACGTCGGTGGTGGTGCCCACCATGCGCAAGGGCTTGCCTGCCTCGTCCCACTCCACCACCTTGCCGCGGCTACACACCCACTTGTAGAGGCCGTCCCGGCAACGCAAGCGGTGTTCCACCTCGTAGGCCTCGGTACGGCCGTCGAAGTGGGCCTGGATGCTGGCCTGCACATAGGTCAGGTCCTCGGGATGGACGCGGGTGTAGCTTTCCTCGATGCGGTTGCCCACCTCGTGATCGGCATAACCCAGCAGCGCTTTCCAGTCGGTGGAGTAGTGGATTTCACCGGTCAAGGCATTGCGGTCCCAGATGCCGGTGCCGCTGCCGGCGATGGCCAAGGCCATACGCTTCTCGCTTTCCCGAACACGCGCCAACTCCAGCCGGTCCACCAGTATTCCGGTGGCCAATTCGGCGAACTCTCGCAGCACCTGCCGCTCTTCGGCATTCAGTTCGCGGGGCTGATCGTGCAGGAGCCAGAGCAGGCCCATCAGGACGCCATCGGGCGCCAACAGGGGACAGGCGGCGAGAAAGCGCAGGTCCGGCAAGGCGTGCGCCAGCCCTTCCGGACACCCCTGCGGTTGCTGAAGGAGGTCGGGGATCACCACGGGATCAGTCCCACGAATGCACGGGGGGAGCATAACCAGGCCACCTGACAGCGCCGGGGCGCATGCCGTCCCGGCGCAGCTACGGATCTGCTGGATGCCACCGGCGCCAGTGGTCATCACGGTAGCCATCACGCCGAATCGGCTCTTGAGCAAGCGGATCAGGTTGTCGAATCGCTCATCGCTCGCGCTATGGGGCGCACTGGAACTACTGGGCAACTGCATTCGGTCTCCGCTCGCAGGGGCCATGGGCGCCATCTGGCGTTGATCAGCCTGGGTACCAGCAATCTATCCATAATGGCCATTAGACGCCAGATTCCCCGAAGGTCCTTCACGGAACTGACGAGCCGGCTGGCAGCCGCCCCCTCTCCCCACGTAAAATCCGGCACCATTTACCCAAGAACCTGCGAGAGAGCCACCATGGGCGCCCAGTGGAAAGCCAAACCTAAAGAAGCCGCCGCCAACGCCCGAGGGAAGATCTTCGGCAAACTGGTGAAAGAGATCATGATCGCCGCGCGTAACGGCGCCGATCCTGACATGAACCCCAAGCTGCGCCTCGCCGTGCACCAGGCCAAGAAGGCCTCCATGCCGAAGGACACCCTGGAGCGTGCCATCAAGAAAGGTGCGGGCCTTTCCGGCGAAGTGGTCAACTACGAGCGCACCCTCTATGAAGGTTTCGCCCCGCACCGCGTGCCGGTGATCGTCGAGTGCCTGACCGATAACGTGAACCGCACCGTCGCCGAAGTGCGTGTGCTGTTCCGCAAGGGCCAACTGGGCACTTCCGGTTCGGTCTCATGGGACTTCGACCATCTGGGCATGATCGAGGCGGAACCTGCCAGCGCCGATGCCGACGTGGAACTGGCCGCTATCGAGGCCGGTGCCCAGGACTTCGAAGCCGACGACGAAGGCGCCACCCTGTTCTACACCGACCCGACCGACCTGGACGCCGTGTGCAAGGCGCTGCCGGACTTCGGCTTCACCGTGCAGTCGGCCAACCTGGGCTACAAGGCGAAAAACCCGGTGAGCCTGTCCGGCGCCGAGCTGGAGGAAGTGGAAGCCTTCCTCGAAGCCTTGGACAACCACGACGATGTACAGAACGTCTATGTCGGCCTGCAAGCTAGCTGATCCGGCAACCCGCCGGCAGTTCCACGAGGAGCATGCCGGGCAGGCCCGTGACGAAGCGCTGCGCCTGTTGGCGCAGCGCGAGTCCATGGGCCCGCGCTGGCTGGCCTGGGTCGCCACCGAGCTCTATCACCTCAAGCCTTCGGCGTTCGCCAACATGGTGCGCCGTGAGCTGGAACGCCTGAACACGGCCGACCGGCAGTTCGGCCACGCATCGAAAGAGGTGCATTGAGCGCACCGCGCCCGTAGGTAGCGGCTGAGCACAGCGAAGCCCAACGATGTGGGAATCGGGCCTATGCGTTGGGCCGCGTTTCGCTCTACGCCAACCTACGGGTGGTGCCTACGATTGGGTCTGGGCAGCCCGGCGCAGATTGAAGCTCCACCCCTGCTGCATCCCCATCGCGGCGACGAGAATCGCCGCCACGCCCACCCACTGCAGCAGTTCGAGCTGGCGGCCGAAGGCCAGCCAGTCGACGAAGATCGCCGCAATCGGGTAGATGAACGACAGCGCGCCAGTCAGGGCGGTCGGCAGTTTCTGGATCGCGCCGTAGAGCAGCACGTACATTACGCCGGTGTGAATCACGCCGAGAGTCAGCAGAATGGACCAGGTATCGCTGCCCTGCGGCAGACTGGACAGGTTCGCCATGGGTGCCAGCAACAGCACCCCGGTGGTGACCTGGATCAGCGCGATCAGATGCGGTGGCACCCCGCTCAGCCGCTTGATGATCAGCGCCGCAATCGCATACAGCAGCGCCGCGCCCAGCGCCAGGGCAATGCCCGCCAGATAATCGCTCCCACTCTCACCCTGTCCGCCGTGGGCGCTGACGATGGCCAGCATCCCCAGGAAGGACACTGCCAGCCATGCCAGCTTCTGCAGGGTGATCTTCTCACCGAGGAACAGCGCTGCCAGCCCGACCAGCATGAAGGGCTGGACGTTGTAGATCGCCGTGCCGATGGAGATGGACGCACGCGAGTAGGAGGCGAACAGCAGCACCCAGTTGCCGACGATGGCCACGCCACTGAGGACCGCCAGAAGGAAGGTGGCGCGGGTCAGGATGCCGGGGCGCAGGAAGCCCATCGCCGCGCAGATGACCAGCAAGGTCAGTGCGCCGAACAGGCAGCGCCAGAACACCACATCCAGCACGGACTGCCCCGAGAGCATCACCAACCAGCCAATGGTGCCGGAGATGAGCATGGCGGCGACCATTTCCAACGAACCGCGATGTATTGATTTGTTCATGATGGGCTCCTCTGTGTGGCACACAGTATGACGAGCCATAAGCGGTCGATTCCATGCGATAGCGAAGGTGCATTTCGCCATCTACCTTTACTATCAAGGCACTTTTATCCGTTTACCTAACGAGACCGCCATGACCGACGACATCGACCAGTTGCTGATCTCCGCGCTGATGGAAGACTCGCGCCGCTCCCTCAAGGCCCTGGCGCAGATCAGCGGCCTCTCCTCCCCTAGCGTCGCGGAGCGGCTGCGCAAGCTGGAAGAACGCGGCGTGCTCACGGGCTACACGGTGGAGGTGGACCCGAAAGCCTTTGGTTACCAGCTCCAGGCCATCGTGCGCATCCGCCCCTTGCCCGGCCAGTTGCAGGTGGTGGAACGCAAGATCCAGGACATTCCGGAGTTCACCGAGTGCGACAAGGTGACCGGCGACGATTGCTTCATTGCACGGCTCTGCGTGCGCTCCATGGAACAGCTCGACACGCTGCTGGACCGCATCAACGTCCACGCCGAAACCAGCACCGCCATCGTCAAGAAAACCCCAGTGAAGCGACGGCTGCCGCCGATGGCGTGAAACACCGTGCCGCAGGTTTTGCCGCGCGGCGCTCCGTTGAGGAACGCCGCCCGGCAAGTCGGTGCCCGGCGCCAACTTGCCAGAGCGGCGTAGCGCGTTACTCGCCGTTCCCCGCCCCCAGCTTCTCCAACAACGCCTTGGCCAGCGCATGGTCGGAGAACGGGTTTTGGCCGGTGATCAACTCGCGATCCACCACCACATTGGGACTCCAGGGCGTGGCGTAGGCCATGTCGCCGCCGGCACCTGCCATCGCCTTGGCCGGATAGAAGAGGATGCGGTCGCCATTGAGGGAGCTTTCGAATACCTGCTCTTCCGGGTCGGCGAAGATGGTCATGCGGTAGCCCTGATAGAGCCAGTTGCTCGCCGCCGGCTTCTCGCCACGCGCCAGGGCGGCCTGGTAGCTGGCGGGATCGTCCTGGGCCGAGAGCAAAGCAATGGGTCCGTGGCAAATGGCGGCAGTGGGCTTGCCGGCCTGATGGAAGTGACGCAATAGCGCCCCCACTTCGGGGTTGTTGGCCAGGTCGATCAGCGGCGCGTGTCCACCGGGAATCAGCAACCCGGCATAGCGGTCCAGGTCACCGGCCAGTACTTCCCGCAGCGACAGGCTGTCGTTCATGCCCGGAAGGCCTTCGACCACCGTCTGGATGCGCTTCATTTCCGCTGCGTCTCCGCCGAAGTACTGCGGATCGATGGAGCGTTCATCCACGCTCGGTGCGTTGCCCCTGGGGGTCACCAGCACCAGCGCGTAGCCAGCCTTGAGCAAGTGGTCCGCGGGTACGCCAAACTCGTTGAGGTAAAAGCCGGTGGGGTACTGCTTGCCGTCCTTGAGCGGCAACTGGTTCTCGCTGGAAAGCAGCACCAGCACCTCGCCCTTGGGCGCCGCGTTGGCCGTGCCGGCCAGCATCGCGCCGGCAAGGGCCAGCGCCAGGGTGGAAACCTTGGTCATGTTGAATCTCCTGATCAGTTGAACGGTGCCACATCCAGTGGACGGGCGAGACGTACCTGGGTGGGCGCGGCCAGCCAGTCGGCAGTGGCGGCGCGATACGCCTGGTAGTGGGCACTCTGGCGATGGGCTTCGACAGCTTCCTCATCGGCGTAGAGCTCGAACAGGTCGAAAGCCAGCACCTCGCCCTCGCGGATGAACAGGTCGTAACGCAGGTTGCCGGGCTCATCCCGGGAGCGCTCGACCATCACTCGCAGGGCCTGCTCCACCGCGTCGCGGTGCTCGGGTCTGGGGCTGATGGTGGCGAAGATGCTGAGGGTCATGGGGTCTCCTGGATATCAGCGCGTCAGTGGCCGCTATCCTAGGCAAGGCACTAAGATTCGATAATTCGAAAGCTTCTATTTCTGGCATCCAAAAAATGAATATCGCCAAGAAGGACCTGAACCTGCTGCAGGTCTTCCACGTGCTCTACCAGGAACGCAATGCGTCGCTGGCGGCCGAGCGCATGGCCCTCAGCCAACCGGCCTTGAGTCACAAGCTGAACAAGCTGCGACACCAGTTCGGCGACCCGCTCTTCGTCCGCGCCCCTCGCGGCCTCACCCCCACGCCTCGCGCGCACGAGCTTGCGCCCCAGGTGCAGCGCCTGGTGGGCGAGCTGGAAGCCTTCTACGAGCTCTGCGACGGACAGGACTTCCTCGGCCGCGCCGAGCGCCTCCATCTCTACAGCACCGACTACGTGGAACAGACGCTGCTGCCAAAGCTTCTGCCGATTCTGCGCAGCCAGGCGCCGAACCTGGTGCTGGTCACCCACAACACCCGTGGCCAGCTCCCCCGCGACGAGCTGGAGAAAGGGACCTGCGACCTGGCGATTGCCGGCTTCTACACCGACCTCCCAGGCACCTTTCACCAGCAGCGCCTGCTGAGCGAGGACTTCGTGGTCCTGGCCTCCCAAGGCAACGCGCGCCTGGCCAACGGTCTGGACCTGAACGCGTTCCTCGCCTGCGAACACCTGCTCACTACCCTTACCGGTGACCTCGATGGCCTGGTGGATCGGGCCCTGCAGGCCAGGGGGCTGAGCCGTCGGGTCGCCGCCGGGCTGTCCAGTTTCATCGCACCGACCCGGCTGATTCGCGGCACCGACCTGCTGCTCACCTGCCTGCGCTCACTGGCCGAAGAAGCCGTGGATCGCGACCCCGACCTGCGCATGCACCCGCTGCCGCTGGCGTTGCCGCGGGTCGAGGTGATGCAGATCTGGCATGAACGGACCGACGCCGACCGCCTGCGCCGCTGGTTCCGCAAACAGGTCCAGCAGGTGGCCGATTCCATGGCGCACTGACCCTCGAGTGGCTTCGCGCCAAACCCGGCTCTGGAGTATCGTCGCCAGATCTTGATCACAGAAGGCAGGTGGGCGATGGCAGCCCTGGATGACAACCCGACTCCGCAGGACGCGACCGGTAACAATAACGACGGCTCCGCTCCCATTGCGCGCAAGGCCGGCTCCCGTGGCGATGCCGCCGTGATCGCCACTTTGCTGCCCTACCTCAAGCCCTACACCGGCCGCATCGCCCTGGCGCTGGGGCTGATCTTCGCCGCCAAGCTGATCAACCTCTACGTGCCGATCGCCCTCAAGCAGATCGTCGATGGGCTCAATGTCGAGCCCAGCCTGCTGGTGCTGCCGGCTGCCCTGCTGCTGGCCTATGGCGCCTCGCGCATCGGCGTCACCCTGTTCACCGAGCTACGCCAGGTGGTATTCGCCCGGGTCATGGCGCGGGCCTCGCGGCAGATCACCCTCAAGGTGTTCCAGCACTTGCACGGGCTGAGCCTGAAGTTCCACCTGGGCCGGCGCACCGGCGGCGTCGCCCGTGACGTCGAACGTGGCGGCAGCGCCATCTCCGACCTGCTGGACTGGACGCTTTACACCATTGTCCCGACCCTGCTCGAAGTGCTACTGGTCACCGCAGTGCTGGTCTGGGCGTACGACTGGGGCTTCGCCTTCATCACCCTCGCCACCCTGGTCGCCTACGGCATCTGGACGTTCGCCATCACCGAATGGCGCACCCGCTACTACCGCGCGGCGGTAGAGGCCGACACCCGCGCCAATGAGCGCGCGGTGGATTCGCTGCTCAACTACGAGACGGTGAAGTACTTCAACAACGAAGCCCACGAGTCGGCACGCTACGACGAGAACCTGCGCCATCTGGAGAACGCCAAGGTCAAGGCCACCAAATCCCTGGCGCTGCTCAACCTGGGCCAGACCTCCATCGTCGCCTTGGGCGTCACGGCCATGATGTGGCGTGCCGCCGCTGGCGTCGTGGCCGGCGAACTCACTATCGGCGATCTGGTGCTGGTGAACACCTACCTGCTGCAGCTGTCCGCCCCGCTGTTCATGCTCGGCATGATGTACCGCGAGGTGAAGCAGGCGCTGACCAACATGGAGCGGCTGTTCGGCCTGCTGGACGAGCGCCAGGACGTGCAGGACGCGCCGGGCGCCACCCCGCTGCAAGCCACCCGGCCACGGGTGCGCTTCGAGAACGTGCACTTCGGCTACGACCCGCGCCGGGAGATCCTCCACGGCGTGGACTTCGAGATTCCCCCCGGCGGCACCGTGGCGGTGGTCGGCCATTCAGGCTCTGGCAAGTCCACCCTCGCCCGCCTGCTCTACCGCTTCTACGACATCGATGCCGGGCACATCCGCATCGATGGCCACGACCTGCGCGAACTGACCCAGGGCTCGGTGCGCAGTGCCATCGGCATCGTTCCTCAGGACACCGTGCTGTTCAACGACAGCATCTACTACAACATCAGCTACGGCCGTCCCGAGGCCAGCCGCGAGGAGGTGGAAGCCGCCGCCCGCGCCGCGCATATCCACGACTTCATCCTGCGCCTTCCCGACGGCTACGAAACCCCGGTGGGCGAGCGCGGCCTCAAGCTATCCGGGGGCGAGAAACAGCGCGTTGCCATCGCCCGCGCCCTGCTGAAGAACCCCGCCATCCTGATCTTCGACGAGGCCACTTCGGCCCTCGATTCCAAGTCGGAAAAGGCCATCCAGACCGCGCTCGACCGCATTCAGGTCGGTCGCACCACCCTGGTCATCGCCCACCGCCTCTCCACCGTGATGGACGCCGACCAGATCCTGGTGCTCGACGCCGGCCGGGTAATCGAGAAAGGCACCCACCGCGAGCTGCTGGACATCGGCGGCAGCTACGCACAGATGTGGCTGCTCCAGCAGCAGGAGCCCGAAGCGGACAGCTCGCCTACCACCTAGCCCTCAGGATGCGGTTGCGCACAGCGGTACCCCTCTCCGCCAGAGCGCACCTTATTCCTTGCTCTCCAGCACATCCCCCGCCCAGCTCAGGGCGGCCATCACGGTGGGAAAGCCGATGGTGCTGGTGAGCGCCAGCAGGGTGTGGTGGATATCTTCGGGCGTGGCACCCGCTTCCAGGGCACGGCGCGTGTGGCTGTGGACGGCACCTTCGGAGTGGATGGCCGCCGCGGCGGCGAGTTGGATCAATTGCAGGCTGCGCTCATCCAGGGGGCCGGTCTGGCGCACCACGGCACCGAGGGTTTCCACTGCCTGAAAGTACGCCGGATGCTGCTTCTTGAAGCGTTTGTAGGTGTCGAGATCGTGCTTGCGTTCCATTGGGGCCACCTCGCTTGGGCATGCCCTTACAGCTTAGGCAAGCGTGCCTCGACTATGGTGAATGGACCCGACCCCGCGCAGGGAAGACACGCGCCATGCCCATGATGTACCGCAGCAACTCAACACCTCTGATGCCATGGCCCGTAGCCTGATCGGCATTGTCCTGCTAGCCGTTGCGCTCTATCTCGGGCTGGGAGCGGCGCTCCTGGTCTTCCAGCGCTCGCTGATCTACTTCCCGCAGCCCCGTGCCATCGGCAGTCCCGACCGGTTGCTGATGTTGCCGGTGACCGACGAGCGGATAGCCGTCACCGTGCGTCCGCTGGCCAGCGCCAAGGCGCTGATCTACTTCGGCGGCAATGCCGAGGACGTCTCCCGCAGCCTGCCGGACTTCGCCGAGGCCTTCCCCGACCACGCCCTCTACTTGCTGCATTACCGGGGGTTCGGCGACAGCACCGGCAAGCCAACGGAAGCCGCCATTCTCGAGGACGCCTTGGCTTTGTTCGACAAGGTTAATGCCCTGCATGGCGAGGTGGCGCTGGTCGGCCGCAGCCTGGGCAGCGGCGTGGCTATCCAGCTGGCGAGCCAGCGCCCTGCCGCGCGGCTGGTGCTGGTCACGCCCTACAACAGCATCCTCGAACTGGCCCAGCGCCAGTTCCCCATCTACCCAGTGCGTTGGATGCTCAAGGACCGGTACGAGTCCTGGCGCTACGCCCCGGTCATCACCGTGCCCACGTTGTTGATAGTTGCGGAACGGGACGAGGTGATCCCGCGCTGGAGCAGTGAAAAACTATTCGCCCAGTTCCGCTCGGGCGTGGCACGGCGGGAGGTGATACCCGGCGCTGGGCACAACGATATCGGCGGCCGGCCGGAGTACCTGAGGCTGATTCGCAGCGGGCTTTAGACGCGGGCGGGCGATGGGCTGAGCATCTCGATCTCGCGAATCTCGAAGTCGCGCCGCAGGTAGTCCATACGGGTCTCGTAGAAGCGGCGCATGTGGGGCAACGCGCTGTGGACTTCCAGCGCGGCCCGGCTCTGCCAGACCTCATAGAAGATGAACAGGCTCGGGTCCTGGGCATCACGCAGCATGTGGTACTCGATGCAGCCCTCCTCCGCCCGGCTGGGATCGACGTAGGCGCGGAACAGCGCCTCGAACGCGTCGGCGCTCTCGGGCCTGGTGTGGGCGTGAAGGATGAAACCGTAGGGTTGGGTCATGGCGATGGCCTCTGGATGGCGTGATTCTTCAACCCTACCGCAACTAACGCATAGCGATTCATGACTTTTACGCAAGTATCAATTGCACCCAAGCGGATTTTTCCGCAGGGGGGTGACCGGTAGTCTGCCGCCACATCAACTTGCGGAGGCTACTGCCATGAAAAAGATCCTGTTGCTCAACGGCGGCAAGAAGTTCGCCCACTCCGACGGCCGCTACAACGCCACCCTGCACGACGCCGCGCTGGCCTTCCTCGACCGCGCCGACTTCGACGTCAAGGAAACCCAGATCGACGCCGGCTACGACGTGACCGAAGAGGTGCAGAAGTTTCTCTGGGCCGATGTGGTGATCTACCAGATGCCCGGCTGGTGGATGGGCGCGCCCTGGATCGTGAAGCAATACCTGGACGAAGTGTTTACGGCGGGCCACGGCAGCCTTTACGCCAATGACGGCCGCACCCGCTCGGACGCCTCGCAGAAGTACGGCAGTGGCGGCCTCATCCAGGGCAAGCAGTACATGCTGTCGCTGACCTGGAACGCGCCGCAGCAAGCGTTCGACGACCCCACCGACTTCTTCGAGGCCAAGGGCGTGGATGCGGTGTACTTCCCCTTCCACAAGGCCAACCAGTTCCTCGGCATGAGCACCCTGCCCACCTTCCTCTGCGTGGACGTGATGAAGCGGCCGAATATCGAGGCCGACGTGAAGCGCTATGAAGAGCACCTGGCCGAGGTGTTCGGCATTCAGGGCTGACCGGCCGGCCGTAGGGTGTGGTTGAACGAAGCGAAACCCATCCGGGCTACTTAACCTACGGGGCCGCTGCGCGGCCCTTGGCGAATGAATTGGCTATGTCTGCGTTAGCTGTTGCAACGTTGAGTGAAGCCTTCTAGCGCGGGCCCTCTAGGCTTCCGCGCCAGCCGGATGCAACCCTCACCCCCGCCCCTCTCCCAGAGGGCGAGGGGTGACTCGCGCCGGCGAGGCATGAGTCATCCTGAAGCCCACACGGGCCTGAAACCGAGCAGACGAGGTGGGGCAGCGACTACGCCCCTTCAGGAGGCCGAGCGGAATCGTTGTGTAGGGGGACGAGCGGCATGGATGCCGCGAGAGGCGTGTGGGGCCATGGATGGCCCCTCGCGCCGTGTCCCCGTAGCAACGATGGAGGGAGGGAACCCCGGCGAAGCCGGGGCCGGATGCAGGGGCAAGCCCTTTGGTTCCTTTCTGGCGTTTGAGAAAGGGACTCGCCTGGGAAGGCGAAACCAGAAACATCCGCAGAACTCGGCAAGCAGCTTGACTCAGGACGTTCTAGCAACACTTAACGCAGACATAGCGAATGAATTCGCCCCTACAGTAGGGTCTTGCCGGCGAAGGCCGCTGCCGCTGCAACGGTCAGCACCAGGAGGCCGATCAGCACCTTGTTCGGCGACTGCCGCGCCGCTTCGGTGGGCGCGGCCTGCTTCTGCGCCGCCGCGCGCAGCGGGTTGGCCACCGGCTGGCGCCCCACTGGACGTGGCACGGTGGGCTTAGGTAGCTGGGCGACGGGCATGAAGAGCGTGGCATCCTCGTCCACCGCTTGCGGTACCGCCACCTTGGGGCCGATCACCAGCAAGTTTACCGAACCCATGCGGATCTGGTCGCCAGGCTGCAATACAGCCGTGCTGACCTTCTGCTGATTAACGAACACGCCGTTGGCCGAGGCCAGATCCTTGACCTCCAGCACATCGTCCTTGAGGAAGAACTCGCAGTGCCGGCGCGACAGTTCCTGGTCGCTGAAGCACAGTTCGCACTTCACCGAGCGACCGAAGGTGACGGAGCCGGTGACGTGGTACTTCTGCCCTTCGTGCTCTCCTTTGATGACCTGCAGGTACCAGCGCGCCGCAGCTTCGACCTTGGGTCGGGCTTTGGCCGGGTCCACCAGCAGGAGTTCGAGGTTGCCGATGCGCACACAGTCGTCTGAACGCAGTTGGAAACGTGCAGCGATGCGCTCGCCATTGACGAAGGTGCCGCCGGGCGTGCCGCAATCGCTCAGGTAGTACTGGCCGTGGTCCTGACGGATTTCCGCGTGGAACAGGCTGATCTCCGGGTCCGCCAGGACCAGGCTGTTGCGGCTGTCCTGGCCGATGGTGAAGCGTTCGTCCACCAGCCAGATGGGCGCTTGACGGTTATCCGCGAAATGAATCCTGAGCATTGTGGAGTCCTTGGAAGCAGGGCACCGGACAATGATAGCCATGTGCCTGCAACCTGACCTTGCTGGAGTTGGCAGTTAGTTGAAAAGGCGGTTCCACAGCTTTTTGATGGGGTTGGCCTGCTCTTCCTGACGAGCCTGCGGCTTGGCTGGACGCGCCGTGGCCACTCGCGCCGCCTTGGCCTTGCGCACCCGCTGCTCGTGAACGGCGCGGAGTTCGAGCAGAGTCGGGTTCGTCGGCGCCACCTGCAGGCCGGCGTCGATGTATTCCAGAGCCAGGGCGAACTCGCGCCGGCGATAGGCCTCTTCGCTGTGTTCGACAAAGCGCTGCGCCACCTTCTCCAGCCCGGCCAATGCCTGTTCGTTGCCGGGCGCCAGGGTGAGCACCTGTTGGTAATAAAACACCGCACTGTCCTGTTCCGGCTGAAGCAGGTTGTCCTCGGCCAGGCGCTGTTCGGCCTGCACCAGGAAGTTGGCGATACGTGCGGCCAGAACCCGCTGCAGGCCATCGCCCGCCTTGGCATTGTCCTTGTCCAGGCGCAGCACTTCATGGAAGTAGAAGTCGGCGTTGTCCGCTGCCGGCGCCATCAGCTTGCCTTCAGCCAGGCGCTGTTCGCCCAGTTCCAGCAGGTCGGCAATTTTCATTCGTAGTACGACGTAGTAGCCACCACCGCTGGAAACGACCAGCAGCATCAGTCCGGCCAGGCCCCAGAGCAAGCCACGGTAACGACGGTTTGCCGCCGGCTGCTTCGCCGGGTTCACGGCCACAGCCGGCGCGATGCGGGTGAAATCGAGGTCGAGATCGCACAACTCGTTCAGGCTGTCCAACAGCACGCGGCAATCGGCGAAGCGCTCGTCCGGGTCCTTGGCCAGCATGCGGTCGATCAGGTACTGGTAGTCAGCCAGCCCCCTGCGCAGCACGGGCGGGTCCATCTGCACGTGGTTGAGTACGGTTTCGGCGTAGCTGGCACCACGATAGGGGTTCTCGCCGGTCAGCAGCTCCAGCAGGATCACGCCCAGGCTATAGATGTCGCTGCGCGCATCCAGCGCCTGGCACTGGGCTTGCTCCGGGCTGCTGTAGGCCGGGCTGCCGACGGCAACGTTGAACTGGGTCAGTTCACTGTCCAGTTCCAGGTCCTTGGCGATGCCGAAATCGGTGAGTACCGCCGTGCCGTCGTCACGGAAGAGGATATTGGCCGGCTTGATATCGCGGTGTATCAGGCCCTTGCCGTGCACCACGGCCAGGGCTCCGGCTATCTGCCGGACGATACGCAATGCCTCCAGCGGCTCCAGCGCCTGCCCCTTGTAGCGGCTCAGGTCGCCACCGGAGAGGAACTCCATCGCCAGGTAGTGGCGGCCGTCGGGCAGACGGTCGATATCGTGGATGGTGACGATGGACGGGTGGTGCAGGGAGGCGAGCATGCGCGCCTCCCTGATGAAGCGGCTGGTAAAGGCTTCATCGTCCAGTTTGTCGAGCACCTTCACCGCGACCTTGCGGTTGAGCGATTCCTGGGTAGCGAGGTAGACCTCGGCCATCCCACCCTTGCCCAGGCGGCCGTGTACGAGGTAGCCGGGTATATCAAGCAGATTGTCGTTCATGGATTCAGGATCTTCGCGATTTGAGCAACCGGCTCAGGAACGAATTCGACCTGTTTGCCGCCACAGTGGTTTCCGACAACGCCAGGCCAATCACGATGCAGGAGATGTTGTCCCGACCACCGGCATCGCAGGCCAGCGTCAGCAACTGCGCCACCAGGTCGTCCAGGGTTTCCGCACGGGCACACTGGGCGAGGATCTCGTCATCGGCCAGCTCACCGGTCAGGCCATCACTGCAGAGCAGTAGAAGTTCACCGGGCGCCAGTGCGTCTTTCACACGACCGACTTCAAGGTCCTGGTGTTCCTGTCCAAGGCACTGGGTCACCACATTGCGCTGCGGGTGGCGGCGAGCCTGCTGCGGGCTCAACTCACCCGCATCCACCAGCGCCTGCACCAGGCTGTGGTCATGGCTGAGCCGCGTGATGCCGTCGACGCCGACACGGTAGGCGCGACTGTCGCCGGCCCAGGCCAGATCGAACATCGCTCCGTCGAACTTCACCGCCACCAGCGTGGTGCCCATGCCGGAGCCCGATGCCGCCGCTACCACGGCGCGATGGGCGGTCTGCACGGCGGCGCCCAGATCCTGTTTGGCGGCCACAGCCTCGCGCAGGGCATCGAGGGCCACAGCGCTGGCAACTTCGCCGCGCTGGTGGCCGCCCATGCCGTCGGCCACGGCCCAGAGCCCCAGTTCAGGGGCGCACAGCAGTGCATCTTCGTTGTGTTCACGCACGCAACCGACGATGGATTGCGCGGCGTATCCCAGGAGCTCGGACATGGGGTTCCTACTACCGTCCAGCGATGATCCCGCATGATGCGGCCGTCGCCGGGCGCTGTCACCGCCTGGCGCATGAAGTGTTAAGCAATCGAGGGTTTGCCAGGTCATGCAGCCGTCCGCAAGGCGACTATGCTGTTTTCATCGGCTCCGTAAACCAACCGGCTCGTGCAGCCCAGGAGGTGGTAATGGCCATTGAGCGCTTCAAGGCAGGGATGCGCTGATCCATCCACCCTCTCTAGGAGATAGACGCCATGAGCAAAGGTCTCGACTCAAAACGCGAAGCGAAGAAAAAGCCCCAGAAAACCCTTCTGGAAAAGCGCACGGCCAAGCGCGGCAAGAAATCCGGTGGCGGCCTTCTCGGCAGCCATGCGCCGAATCCGTGAACCCTCCCCCGCTGTGAAAACGCCCTCCGAATGGAGGGCGTTGTTTTTGCGCCTTCGCCGACTCTCAAGCAAGGGCTGAGTCTGGCGTCGATCAGTTGGTCTTCGTCCCGTGGGCTTGCCGGTCGGCATGGTACGAAGAGCGTACCAGCGGGCCGGACGCCACGTTCCTGAAGCCCATCTCGGCACCTTTCTCGGCGAACCAGGCAAAGGTATCCGGGTGGACGAAACGCTGCACCGGCAGGTGGTTGCGCGATGGCTGCAGGTACTGGCCGAGGGTCAGCATGTCGATCTCGTGCTCGCGCATGCGCTGCATGACGTCGATCACCTCTTCGTCGGTCTCACCCAGGCCGAGCATCAGGCCGGATTTGGTCGGCACGTGGGGCACGCGCTTCTTGAAGTTTTCCAGCAGGTCCAGCGACCACTCGAAGTCCGAGCCGGGACGCGCGGCCTTGTACAGGCGAGGTACGGTTTCCAGATTGTGGTTGAACACATCCGGCGGCTCTTGCTCGGTGATGGCGAGCGCCACGTCCATGCGCCCACGGTAGTCCGGCACCAGAGTTTCCAGCTGGATGCCCGGAGACAGCTGGCGGATCTCGCGCAGGCAGTCGACGAAGTGCTGGGCACCGCCGTCGCGCAGGTCGTCACGGTCCACCGAGGTGATCACCACGTACTTCAGGCGCAGGTCGGCGATGGCCACCGCGAGGTTCTTCGGCTCGTCCGCATCCAGCGGTTTCGGCCGGCCATGGCCGACATCGCAGAAGGGGCAGCGGCGGGTGCAGATGTCACCCATGATCATGAAGGTCGCGGTACCGCCGGAGAAACATTCGCCCAGGTTCGGGCAGGACGCCTCTTCGCAGACGCTGTGCAGCTTGTACTTGCGCAGCAGTTGCTTGATCCGCGCCACCTCGGGCGATGCCGCGATTTCCACGCGTATCCAGTCGGGTTTGCGCGGTATGTCTTCGGTGGGAATGATCTTCACCGGGATGCGCGCCACCTTCTCGGCGCCACGAAGTTTCAAACCCACTTCGATCTTGGCGGTCTCTGTCGAATTCATGGTCCTGTCCCACAAAACAAGAGGATGGTCTGGGCGTAGGAGCGAGCTTGCTCGCGAAGGAGTGGCACGAAGTTTTTTTCGCGAGCAAGCTCGCTCCTACAGGTGCACCCGCTTCAGCCGCGGTAGTAGCGCTGCGGCACGAAGGGGGTCTTGGCCACTTTCATCGCGACACGTTTGCCGCGCACCAGAGCCCAGACCTCGATGTCCAGGGCGGCATGGCTGGTCGCGACGTAGCCCATCGCGACCGGGGCTCCGAGGCTCGGGCCAAATCCGCCGCTGGAGACGCGGCCGATTACCGCACCGTCGGCATCGACGATCTCGGCACCTTCACGCACCGGTACGCGCTCCTGGGGCAGCAGGCCGACGCGCTTGCCGGTCACGCCCTCGCGCTGCTGGGCGAAGATGCGCTCGGCGCCGGGGAAGCCGCCGGCACGCAGGCCGTCGGCGCGGCGGGCCTTGGAAATAGCCCAGGTCAGGCTGGCCTCGATCGGCGTGGTGGCGCTGCTCATGTCATGGCCGTAGAGGCACAGGCCGGCTTCCAGGCGCAGGGAGTCGCGGGCGCCGAGGCCAATGGGCTGGACTTCCGGCTGGGCCAGCAGGGTGCGCGCCAGGGCTTCGGCCTGGGCCACGGGCACGGAAATCTCGTAACCGTCTTCGCCGGTGTAGCCGGAGCGGCTGACGTAGCACG
>NZ_JASATC010000069.1:0-19912 GCF_038440135.1 Pseudomonas sp. OTU5201
AAGCATTGCTTCCGGTGGCGATGAACGCATGAGCGCGAAGCGATCAGGCCGGGGCGCAGGGCGGGGGCGGGGGTGAGGGTTGTATCCGGCTGGCGCGGAAGCCTAGAGGGCCCGCGCTAGAAGGCTTCACTCAACGTTGCAACAGCTAACGCAGACATAGCCAATGAATTCGCCCCTACAGGGTTTCACTGCACCCAGCCCTACCCCGTCACCTTTGCCGCCTTCAGCGCCTCGATCTGCTCTGCGCTCAACCCCAGCCCAGCCAGCACTTCAGTGGTATGCGATCCCACAGCCCCGCCGGTATGGCGTGGCGCAGGAAGCCCAACGGAGAACTTGATCGGGCAGGCGATCTGCTTCTGCGGCGGCAGGCCGTTGCGCGGCACCTCCACCACCAGGTTGCGGGCCCTGATGTGTGGATGCTCCACCGCCTCCGACAGCGGCAGCATCGGTTCCACGCAGGCGTCCAGGGCGGCGAAGACCTCCACCCACTCGGCAAAGTCGCGTTTCTCGAACTCGATTTCGATCGCGCGCTTGAGCTCGCGCTGGTCTTCGGGCTTGGGCGACAAGCCCTTGGCTGCCAGTTCAGGCCGGCCGATAGCAGCACAAAACTGCTGCATGAACTGCGGCTCCAGGCTGCCCACCGAGAGCCAGCGGCCATCGCGGGTGCGGTAGTAGTCGTAGAAGCTGCCACCGTTCAGGGCCTGGTTCTCCATGTCCGGCTCCACACCGGCACCCAGGTAGCCCGCCCCTGCCATGCCGTGCAGGGCAAAGGCGCAGTCGGTCATGCTCACGTCCACGTGCTGCCCTTCCCCTGTCGCCTGGCGATGGATCACCGCTGCCAACAGCCCCATCACCCCATGCAGCGAACCACCGCCGATATCCGCCAATTGCACGCCCAAGGGCAGCGGCCCGCTGTCGCGGCGCCCGGTGTAACTTGCAATGCCGGCCAGGGCCAGGTAGTTGATGTCGTGCCCGGCGCGGTCGCGGTAGGGGCCGGTCTGGCCGTAGCCGGTGATCGATACGTAGATCAGCTTCGGATTGACCGCTTTCAGCGCCTCATAGCCAAGCCCCAAACGCTCCATCACGCCGGGGCGAAACTGCTCCAGTACGATGTCGTAGTCGCTTACCAACTGCTTGACCAGTTCCACCGCCTCGGGCCGTTTCAGGTCCAGGGCGATGCTGCGCTTGTTGCGGTTGAGATACGCATGGCTGGTGGACTGGCCGCCATCGTGGGGCGGCAGCACGCGCACCAGGTCCATGCGCGAGGGCGACTCCACCCGCAGTACATCAGCCCCCATGTCCGCCAGCAACAACGAGGCGAAGGGCCCTGGCAACAGGGTGGAAAAATCGAGGATTTTCAACGAAGACAGCGGGCCATTCATGGCTACTCCTGATGCGTGTGTTCTGGCGGTCATTCCCAATGCAGCGCCTGGCGCACATCGAGGCGGTCGACCGCCGGGGCGTAACGGGCTTCGAGTACGTTACGGCGAATCTTCATGGTGGGGGTCATGGAACCGTTATCCACCGTCCAGGGCTCTCGAACCAGCAGTACGTGGCTGACGCGCTCGTGAGGCAATAGCTTGCCGTTGAGCTGCTCGAGGGTGGTCAACAGGTCGGCCTCCACCTCAGCGCGAGCCTGCCCGCGGGCGGCGGGGCTCAGCTCGATCAATGCCAGGGGTTGATCCAGGCCGCTGCCCATCAGGCACACCTGCTCCACCCAGAGGTTCTTGGCGATCTCGCCTTCGATGGGCGCCGGCGCCACGTACTTGCCCTTGCTGGTCTTGAAGATGTCCTTCACCCGGCCGGTGATACGCAGGTAGCCATCGGCGTCGATCTGCCCCTTGTCACCCGTGTGCAGCCAACCATCGCGCAGAGTCTCGGCCGTCTTTTCCGGCTCCAGGTAGTAGCCGGTCAACAATGACGGGCTGCGGTAGAGGATCTCGCCATCCTCGGCGATGCGCAGTTCGTTGTCCGGCATCACCCGGCCCACCGTGCCGAAACGCACCTGCCCCGGCCGGTTGAAGTTGCCGTAGGCGAAGTTCTCGGTCATGCCGTAACCCTCGCAGATGGTCAGGCCGATGCGCCGGTACCACTCCAGAAGCGCCACGGGAATGGGCGCGGCGCCGCTCACCAGCACCCGCGCGCGGTCGAGCCCCAAGCCTCGGCGTATCTTCCGCGCCACCAGGGCGCCCAGCAACGGAACCGCCAGTAGGCGGTCGAGTCGACGCTGCGGCAACTTCTCCAGAACCCCCTGCTGGAAGCGCGTCCACAAACGCGGCACGGAGAAAAACTGGGTCGGGCGGATTTCCCGCAGGTCTTCGGCGAAGGTCTCCAGAGACTCGGCGAAGCCAATGCCGCAACCACAATAGAGGCTGTTGGTTTCCACCAGGAAGCGCTCGGCGGCAT
Organism: Pseudomonas sp. OTU5201; assembly: GCF_038440135.1. Taxonomy (NCBI): domain Bacteria; kingdom Pseudomonadati; phylum Pseudomonadota; class Gammaproteobacteria; order Pseudomonadales; family Pseudomonadaceae; genus Pseudomonas; species Pseudomonas sp. OTU5201. Next base: position 2,407 of record NZ_JASATC010000069.1, read on the forward strand.
GGGACAACGGCAGGTATGAGAAGAATTGGTCGCCCTCTCCCAGCCCCATCTCCCTCACTGAGCGGCTGGAGGCGAAGGCGAACGCTCGCGCCGTCTGCATCACGCCCTTGGGCTGGCCGGTGGTACCGGAGGTATAGAGGATGCTGATCAGGTCGTCCGGGCGCTGCTCGTGGACCTCACGCAGGGGCGCATGCCGAGCCAACAGTTCGCCCCAGGTGTAGTCGGCGTGCAAGGTTGGATAGGGCATCGCGATACGCACCACATCAGCCGGGATACCCGGCTCCAGGCGCTCGGCATCATCCAGCTTGCCGAGGATGATCACCTTGCAGGCGGAATGGCGCAGGACGTATTCGATGCTCTCGGCCGACTGCAGCGGATAGAGCGGTACGCTGACCAGCCCGGCGAGCATGATCGCCAGGTCACTCACTATCCATTCGGCGCAGTTCTTCGCCAGGATCGCCACCCGGTCTCCCGGCTCGCAGCCCAGGGCCCGCAGCGCACTGGCCAGGCGCCGCGCGCGGTCATCGGCCTCGCGCCAGGTGATGGGATGCCACGTCCGCGCCACCGGCTGACGCAGCCAGACGCGATCCGGCGTGGTCGCCACCCAGTGGGAGAAACGTTGCAACGGCAGTGCTTCGCTCATCCTGCAGCCCTCTTATTGTTGTTATCGGCTCATTGCCCGATGGACCATCACTCTAGAGCTTGAACACCCTCCGCGCATTCCCATGCAGAAACTTCGCTTGCACGTCCTCCGACAGCCCCATCTCGTCCACCTGCTCCATGCAACGGGAAAGCGACAGCTGCGGGAAGTTGCTGCCGAACAGCACCTTGTCCTGGCCGTAAGTCTTCATGTACTGCAACAAGGCCTGCGGGTAGTAGCGCGGCAGGTAGGCCGAGGTGTCGATATAGATGTTGTCGTGCTTCCAGGCGACGCCGATCATTTCCTCGGTCCAGGGGTGGCCGATGTGCCCGGCGACGATGCGCAGCTCGGGGAAATCCAGTGCCACCTCGTCCAGATAGGGCACCGGCCGGCCGGTTTCCGAAGGCATCAACGGACCGGTGTGGCCGACCTGGGTGCAGAACGGGATGTCCAGCTCGATGCACTTCGCATAGAGGGGGTAGTAGAGCCGATGGTTGGGCGGCAGCTTCCACAACCAGGGCACCACCCGCAGCGCCTTGAAGCCCAGCTCGTTCACCGCGCGGTCCAGCTCGCGCAGGGCGGCCATGGGCTTGCTCATATCCACCGCAGCAACACCGACGAAACGGTCGGGGAAGGCGCGGGTGTACTCGGCCACCTCGTCGTTGGTGCTGACCCAGCGCTCCGGTCGGCACCAGGCACTGACCATCAGCTTGTCGATACCGGCGCGATCCATCTCGGCAACGGTTTCTTCCGGGCTCAGGCCCTTGTCGAGCAGGGCCGTGGTGCCGGACTTCTCGAACAGCCGCACGGCCTCAGGTATCAGCTCGCGGGTACGACCGGTGGCCAGTTGGGCCCAGGCATCGATGGCGCCGAATCTGGACATGGGAGACTCCTCCTCAGTTATTCATAAAATGGGCTTCGCTGCGCTCAGCACGGCGATATCTGCCCCATGCGGATCAGCCGAAAGAGCGCACGGCTCAGAGTTTCATACCGCGGCTGATGATCTCTTTCATGATCTCCGAGGTGCCGGCGAAGATGCGCTGGATGCGCGCGTTCGCGTACATCTTGCAGATCGGGTATTCCCACATGTAGCCCCAGCCACCGTGCAGTTGCACGCCCTCGTCCACCACCTTGCAGAGCAGTTCGGTAGTGAACAGCTTGGCCTCGGCGGCGACTTCCGGGGTGAGTTTCTTCTGGTTGTGATCCATCACGCAGCGGTCGGTGAACACCTGGGCGACGTCGATCTGGGTCCGCATCTCGGCCAGCTTGAAGCGGGTGTTCTGGAAGTGCGCGATCGGCCTGTCAAAGGCCTTGCGCTCCTTCACGTAGTCGATGGTGGTGAGCAGCGCAGCCTCGGCGCCAGCCACCGCGCCGCAAGCGTTGGTCAGGCGCTCCTGGGCGAGCATGTTCATCAGGTAAAAGAAGCCGCCCTTGGCATCGCCCAGCAGGTTTTCCTTCGGCACCTTGACGTTGTTGAAGAACAGCTCGGCGGTGTCCTGGCTCTTCATGCCCAGCTTCTCAAGGTTGCGTCCGCGCTCGAAGCCTTCCATGCCCCGCTCAACCAGGAACAGGCCCATGGCGTGCTTGTTCGAAGGATCGGTCTTGGCGGCGACGATCACCACGTCCGCTAGCAGGCCGTTGGAGATAAACACCTTGGAACCGTTGAGCAGGTAGTGGTCACCCTTGTCCACGGCGGTGGTGCGCATGCCGGCAAGATCCGAGCCGGCGCTGGGCTCGGTCATCGCGACGGCGAGAATGGTTTCGCCACGGATGATCCCCGGCAGGAAGCGGGCCTTCTGCTCAGCGTTGCCGTACTCGGCGATGTAGGGGCCGCAAAGGGCCGAGTGCAGAGGAATCATGAAACCCGGCTCGTTGATGTAGGCGAGCTCCTCACACATGATCTGCTCGTAGCGGAAGTCCTTAAGCCCCGCGCCGCCGTACTCCTCGTCTGCCCAAGGCAGCAGGAAGCCCATCTCGCCAGCCTTCCTCCAGACACCGCGGTCGACCACACCGGCGGCCTCCCACTCGTTCTGGTACGGCACCACCTCCTTCTGCAAGAAGCTGCGGAAGGCCTCGCGGAACAAGTTGTGCTCAGTCTCGAAATGAATGCGCTGCATGGCGTTGCCTCCCTGGGCCGAAGTCGTGCCGCAGGTTAGGCGCCAGCGCCGGGCGCCCTCAATGACGCAAGCGCTCAGTGCGAATTGACTCAATCGTTCAGGGGCGGGTACCGGCCTTTTCAGGAGCCAGCAGGATGGGAGGAACGGTGCAATAAACATGCGGCCGGCTGGATCTGATGGGTATCGCAGGCTCTACCCATCCTGCGGTCGCGCGGCTCCTTTGGAGCCATCCCTCAGGCAAAAAAAGCCCGGCTACGGGGGCCGGGCTTGAGAAAGCCTCCTCACCAGGAGGAGAACGCTGTAGCAGTTGTCGATCAGGCAGCAGTCTGCGGGGCGGCCGCCACTTCGGACTTGCCACCGGCAGCCAGTTCAGTCTGCAGGGTGTTCTCGTCCAGTTGCTTGCACCACTTGGCGACGACGATGGTGGCCACGCCGTTGCCGATCAGGTTGGTCAGCGCTCGGGCTTCAGACATGAAGCGGTCGATGCCGAGGATCAGCGCCAGGCCGGCAACCGGCAGGTGGCCGACAGCGGACAGGGTGGCGGCCAGCACGATGAAGCCGGAACCGGTGACGCCAGCGGCGCCCTTGGAGGCAACCAGCAGCACGGCCAGCAGGGTCAGTTGGTGAGTGATGTCCATCGGGGTGTCAGTGGCCTGGGCAATGAACACAGCGGCCATGGTCAGGTAGATGGAGGTGCCATCCAGGTTGAAGGAGTAGCCGGTGGGGATCACCAGACCGACTACCGACTTGTTCGCACCCAGCTTTTCCATCTTGTTCAGCATGCGCGGCAGGGCCGATTCGGAAGACGAGGTGCCGAGCACGATCAGCAGCTCTTCGCGGATGTAACGGACGAAGCGAATGATGCTGAAGCCATGGGCACGAGCAATCCCGCCCAGCACCACCAGGATGAAGAACACGCAGGTGATGTAGAAGCACAGCATCAGTTGGCCAAGCTGCACCAGCGAGCCCACGCCGTATTGGCCGATGGTGAAGGCCATGGCGCCGAAGGCACCGATGGGGGCGACCTTCATGATCATGTTGATGATGCCGAACATCACATGGGCGATGCGGTCGATGAACTCCAGTACCGGCTTGCCATAGTCACCCATGCGCTGCAGGGCGAAGGCGAAGATGACCGAGAAGAACAGCACCTGCAGGATGTCGCCGCTGGCGAATGCGCCAACGATCGTGCTGGGAATCACATTGAGGAGGAACGCAATGGTGCTCTGCTGCTCGCCGGCTGCGGCGAACGCGGCAATGCCCTTGGTGTCCAGGGTGGCCGGGTCGACATGCATGCCGACGCCCGGCTGGACGATGTTGACCACGACCAAGCCGATGATCAGCGCAATGGTGGAAACGATTTCGAAGTACAGCAGCGCGTAGCCGCCGGTCTTGCCCACTGCCTTCATGTCCTGCATGCCGGCGATGCCGCTGACCACGGTGCAGAAGATGATGGGCGCGATGGCCATCTTGATCAGTTTGACGAAGCCGTCGCCCAGGGGTTTGAGCGCGACACCGGTCTCCGGATAGAAGTGGCCCAGGAGAATGCCGATGGCGATGGCGACGATGACCTGAACGTACAGGCTCTTGTAGAACGGTTGGCGGGACATGGCAGTGTTCCTTTCAAGTGATCCCGACCTGTTCCGTAAGGCCTGGCGTCACCGTGATCGACACATCTCCCTGTCTGGGAGACTTTTGTTGTTGTGCGGTCCAGTCGATTGGACGGCAATGTCCCTATTGCAGCCGCTGTGCCAATCTCAACAATTTAATAAAAACCTTATATTTCAACACCTTAATAAAGAACCCCGGCAACTTCCCCAGCACCTTCAGGCGGGTTTCCGCCACGCCCCCGGGGGGATTTCCGCCACGTGCGCCCTTGTGGCCGCGCCCGACCGCGACCTACCATCGGCCTCCCCGACCACGGAACAGCCCCTATGCGCGAGCGCACCATCGCCAGCCACTTCGTTCGTGCCGCCCTGCGCGGTGCCCTACGTCATGGTGTGGATTGCGCCCCCCTGTTGAGCGCCGCCAGCATCCAGCCGGCACTGCTGGACGAACCCCGGGCACGGGTGGCGCCCGAGCAGTTCGCACGACTCATGCAATTGCTCTGGGAAGCGCTGGACGACGAGTACATGGGCTTCGGCCGGCAACCAAGCAAACGCGGCACCTTCGCCATGATGTGCCACGCCATCATCCACTGCCGCACCCTGGAAAAGGCCCTGGGCCGGGGCACCCTCTTCTATGGGCTGTTCCCCGATGCTCCGCGCATCCAGCTGGAACGAGATGGCGAATTCGCCGTACTAAAGGTGGACGACTCGACGCTCCAGGACCCGGATCACTTCCTGGTGGAAAGCCTGCTGGTGATCTGGCACCGCCTGGGCAGTTGGCTGATCGGCCAACGCATTCGCCTGGAAGAGGCCACCTTCAGCTACGCAGAACCGGCCCACGCCAGCGAATACGAACTGCTCTTCCCTACCAACCGGCGCTTCGGGGCGCCGTGCATCAGCCTGCGCTTTCACGCCCGCTACCTGGCCATGCCGCTGCTGCAGGACGAGCGCACCCTCAAGCACTTCCTCGAGCATTCCCCGGCCGACCTGCTGGCCCGCCCGGACGGCGGCGACAGCCTGACCAGCCAGATCCGCCGCCTGCTCGGCCGAGACTGCCGCATCTGGCCCGACCTGGAAGCGGTGGCCCAGCACCTGCACATCAGCCCGCAGACCTTGCGCCGGCACCTGCGGGAGGAAGGGTCGAGCTTCCAGGAATTGAAGGACCACCTGCGCCGCGACCTGGCCATCTACCACCTGGGCCGGGACGAGCTATCGATCCAGGACATCGCCGATCAGCTCGGATTCTCCGAACCGTCGGCGTTCCATCGGGCGTTCAAGAAATGGACGGGGCTGACGCCGGGGGCGTATCGGGCGCAAGAGGCTTGAGGCGCAGATCGCTTTCTTGTGGGGGCGAATTCATTCGCGAAGCAGGACGCAGTCCTACCGTAGGTTGGTGCGGGCCACGTTGGTCCGAGGAACGAGGCCCAACACATCGGACCGCCCATTCAATCCCAACCCGGCTTCCCTCACCCCCGCCCCTCTCCCAGAGGGAGAGGGGAGAAAAGCAGATCAGAGCAGCGGAAACCTGATCCTGAATTCCGCCCCTCCCAGTGGGGACTCTTCAAGGAACAACTCGCCGTCGTAGCTTTCGATGATGTCCTTGACCACGGCGGTGCCAATGCCCTGCCCGGGATGCTGGGCATCCAAGCGTTCGCCCCGCTTCAGAATCCGATCACGCTGATCCTCCGGTACGCCGGGGCCGTCGTCTTCCACTTTGAGTTCGCAGTTGCCATCGCGCACACGGGCGCTGACGCGAACCTCGCCCAGACAGAGGCGGAAGGCGTTCTCCAGCAGGTTGCCAAGCAGCTCCAGCAAAGCGCCCTGTTCCATGGGAATCATCAGTCCCTCGTCGAAATCCCGCTCCACCCGCACGCGCTTTTCCCGATAGACCTTGTCCAAGGCATCGCAAAGGGTGTCGAGCAGCGGCGCCAGCTGTACCTGGTGACGCACCAGGCCGCTCTTGCGCAGGGAAGCCCGCTGCAACTGGTAGCTGATTTGCTGGCTCATGCGTTCGATCTGGCTCTGCAGCACCCGCGCCTGTTCGCGATCATCTGGCCTGACGGCAATGTTCTCGCTGACGCCCTGCAGCACCGAGAGCGGCGTTTTCAGGCTGTGGGCCAGATCATCCAGGGAGTTGCGGTAGCGCTCGCGCTGACGGCGCTCGCTGTCCAGCAGACGGTTGAGCGATTGGGTCAGGCGCAACAGTTCCCGAGGGTGCTCGTCGCTCAGGCTGTCGCGGTTGCCGGACTCCACCTCATCCAGCTCGGCACTGAGCCCACGCAGGCTGCGGAAGCCCCAAGTCAGGCCGAACCAGAGCAACCCCAGCAACACCAATAGGGCACCGCCGAGCCAAAGATAGAGCTGCTCGAGGAAACCGTCGTACATGGACTGGTAGTCGCTCACCGGCTGCATGGTGACGACGCTGTAGGCGGCCCTCTGTCCGCGCAACAGATCGACCTCGACGTCATACACGAAGAACTCGCGCCCCCCGGCATCGGCGACCCGGAGGAACTCGTGCCCACGGCCGTCGTAGCGCGGACGGTAGTCCACTCGCTCATCTCGCGACGAACGGGATTGCCAGACCAGCCCACCCTCGCTGTCGTAGATGTAGCCCAGCTGGCTGGCTTCGACGTTGTCGAACTCCTCGTCTGGCAGCTTGTCCGGCATTTCCAGATGGCCGTTGTGCACCCGAGCCGCCGCGATCAGCGCGCTGGCATCCGCAGCCAAGCGCTGCTGGATGGACTGGTCCAAGGCGATCACGAAGGCCCCGCGTAGCGCGGGCAACAGGGCCAGCATGAACAGGACCGTCATCACGGCGGCGCCGAGCATCAGCCGCAGGCGCAGTGACGACGCTGTGGAACGGTAGAACCCGCGCCAGCCGTTGGTCATCGGCAGCGCTCGGTGAACAGGTAGCCCTGGCCGCGAATCGTTTCGATCGGCTTGAAGCCGTTGTCGCCCTCCAGCTTGCGACGCAGGCGGCCGACCAGCACTTCGATCACGTTGGGATCACGCTCTTCGTCATTGGGATACAGCTGCTCCATCAGCCGATCCTTGGCCACCACTTGCTGGTGATGACGCATGAGGTATTCGAGGATGCGGTACTCGTAGGCAGTAAGCGCCACCGTTTCGCCTTCGAGCTGTGCCTGCTTGCGATTGAGGTCCAACAGAAGCGGGCCGGCCTCGATGGTGGACTGGACGAAGCCCGAGGAGCGCCGCAGCAATGCATTGAGCCGCGCCTCCAACTCTTCGAACTGGAACGGTTTGACCACATAGTCGTCGGCACCGGCAGCCAGGCCTTCGACCTTGTCCTGCCAGTTACCGCGGGCGGTGAGAATGAGGATGGGGAAGCTCTTGCCCTGGTTGCGCAGCTGGCGGATCAGATCCAGCCCGCTGATACCGGGCAGGCCAAGGTCGATAACGGCCAGGTCATGGTGGTATTCCGCAGCGCGATAGAGCGCTTCCTCGGCGTTGGGCACAGCGTCTACCACGTGGCCCTGCTCGCCCAGGCGGGTGTAGAGATGGTGGCGCAGCAACGCCTCGTCTTCCACAACCAGCAGTTTCATGGGCTGTTTCCCCTTTCAATAAGGCGGCCGGGCAAATGCCCGGCCTGCTGTTAAGCACGACTCAGAACTTGTAGTTGGCGCCGAGGTAAGCCTGGCCGCTGCTGTGCAGGTCCAGGGAGCCCAGGCGGGGACCGCCGTGCTCGCCCATGTCGGTGCTGACATTAGTGCGCAGGTAACGGTAGCCGGCTTCGATCGAAGCGTTCTTGCTCAGGTCCTGCAGGATACCGGCCTGCAGGCCAGCAGCGTAGTTGATATTGCTGTCGCGGCTCATGCCCTTGCTTTCCTGCTCCAGCTTGACCAGGCCGAGGGTGGCACCGCCGAACAGCTGGGTGTTGTAGTCACCCACTGGTACGAACACATCGTAGCTGCCAAGCAGGTTTTGCTGGCGCAGCTTGTAGCCGCTGTCGGTATCGGAGAAGTTTTCGTAGGTCATGTAGTACCGGCCGCTGTCGTGCTGCTGGCCGGCACGTACGCCCCAGGTATCGGTCTTGTGGATGACCTTGTCCAGGCTGGGGTTGTTCAGGTTCGCGTTCAGCGAGTCGGACTTCTGGATATTGTTGTTGGTCTGACCCCAGGTCAGGCCAACGAAGCTGTCTGCGGCCTGGGCGCCAACAGCAGCAAAGGCCAGGGCGGAAGCAAGGGTGATACGGCTCAGAGTGTGGTTCATGGAATGTTCCCCTTCGAGTGGTCGAGTAATTGGCTGAACTCGGGGCTAGATTGCACGCCGACCACTGAACCGCTCCTGAACCCTCCTTGAACCTAAGCTGAACGAAATGCCCTACATCGACTTAAGACATTTTTGTAAGGTGGGCTTAAGCCCACGCGCCATCTGCACCTGAAATACAGGCAAAAAAAACGGGAGCCCATCCGGGCTCCCGCACTCAATTCAGAGAAAATGTCCGAAACCGGCATTGCCAAGGTTCCAGACTACAACCTCACCTGCGTTCCAGAAGAAACGCATGGCTAGTCTGGCAAAAAGCACGGCCTGGGTTCCGTTTCGCTTTGTTTGCCATTTGCAAACATATGTAAACGGCCGCGCCGCTGGCCGATTCCACCGACGCCGGGCAGAATGCCGCGATGACTTCGAACCACCCCGCCTGCTGCAGCCCCTTCGACTCCACCTGGCCCTTCGCTGAAGACCTGCCCGGCGTACTCATGCGTTCCTGCCGCTTCGATCCGGCCCGGCTCGTCGCCGAAGACTTCTCTCGCAGTGCCATTCCCGCACCAGCCAACATCCAGCGCTCGGTGGCCAAGCGGCAAGCGGAATACCTTGCCGGCCGCCTCTGTGCGCGCACCGCCCTCGTCGCCCTCACCGGCCGCGCCGACGTGCCCGCCCTGGGTGAAGATCGCGCACCGGTCTGGCCGGCCGGCGTCAGCGGCTCCATCAGCCACAGCCACGGGCTGGCCACTGCCCTGGTTGCGGACAGCAGGCAGTGGCGCGGCCTCGGCCTGGATCTGGAAGAGCCACTGGCCAGCGACCGAGCGTTGCGCCTGGCGGAAGAAATCCTCACACCAGCCGAACTGCAACGGCTGGATGGCCTCACGCCCGAACAGCAAGCCGCACGCATCACCCTGACCTTCTCCATCAAGGAGAGCCTGTTCAAGGCGCTCTATCCGCTGGTGCAAAAGCGCTTCTATTTCCATGACGCGGAATTGCTGGAGTGCGATGGCACCCGCGCCCGACTGCGGCTGCTGATCGAGCTGTCGGCGGAGTGGACGGCGGGGCGTGAGCTGGAAGGCTGGTACTGCGACTTCCAGGGTCGAGTGTTGAGCCTGGTAGCAATTGCAGCCCCGTAAGGCGGGCCGCTCTACAGAAAAGCAATCGGAGTTGCACTGGCCTACAGCGTCTCCGCCTCACTCTGCCGCCGCGGCCACACCAGGCTGAAGCGCGCACCGCCCAGCGTTTCGCTGCGGCCGATCTGCGCACGGCCTGCGTGCCAATAGATGATCCGCCGCACGATGGACAACCCCAGGCCATGGCCACCCGAAGCACGGGTACGGCTGTCGTCCAGGCGCATGAAGGGCTTGAAGATCTTCTCCCACTGACTCTCCGGCACACCGGGGCCATCATCTTCGACATCGATGCGGCAGCGCTTGTGGCCGATCTGATAGTTCAACTGCACCCGTGACTCCGCATGACGCATGGCGTTGCTCACCAGGTTTTGCAGGGCACGGTGCAGGTAGCGCGGCTCTGCCTCCACCCAGGCGCCGTCGCTGCCGACGTTCAGGCACAGACCACGCTCGATGCGTACGGTGGCGCGCAACGGAGAAAGCTCGGCGATCACCTGATCGAACAGCGCATCCAGGTCCACGCGCTGGAAATGCAGGGCCGGCGCCCCCTGCTCCAGGCGCGCGTAAGTCAGCATCTCGTCCACCAGCTTGTCCAGCTCCTGGATGTCGCCGTCCATGCCATCCATGTACTTGCGCCGGGCACTCTCGCTTTCAGCGTCGGCAATCATTTCCAGACCGAAGCGCAACCGCGCCACCGGGGTACGCAGCTCATGGGATACCGCACGAATCAGCTCCCGCTGCAGCATCAACAGCCGCTGCAACTGCTCGGCCATGCCGTTGAAAGCCGCAGCCAGGCGCCCCACCGAGTCAGCCCCCTTGGCCGGTACGCGCGCGTCCAGCTTGCCCTGGGCAATGCTGGTGGCGGCGCTTTCAAGCCCCATCAGCCGGTGCTCCAACTGGCGCACGAGGAAGTAGACAGTCAGGCCGATCAGGGTCAGACCAAGGAAGCCGATCAGCACCAGCATCTGCGGTGGATAAGGGTTCATCTGGTGCAGCGGGCCCATTTCCAGCACCCAGGGCGTGTCCACCATGCCGGCGAATACGCGGATGGAGTCGCCATCCTTGCCCAGCGCCATCACGGTGTCGCCCTCGTCCACTCGCCGACGTTGATCGGCGTCGAGGTCCGCCTCCCTCAGCGGGATCAGTCGCAGGTCAAAGCCGAACTGCTTGTTGTCCTTGATAGACGCCAGACGCTGCGGCTGCTCGTTCACCGGGAAGCGCACCAGTTCATCCATCAACAGGTAAACCGTGGCCCGCGCCAGCTGTTCGCTGATCTGCTCGACCTCGCCGGTCAGCATCAGCCGCTCGCTCACGCTGACCAGGCCGAACACGCGCGCTGCATGAGGCCCGGTCTCCTCCACCAGTACCTGGCCACGTACCAGCCGGTTGCGGGCACTACTGTCCAGCTTCGAGCCCTCCATGGGCCGCAGCTCCAGGGGAATGCCCAATAGCCGTCCCCAGAGCACCACGGCGCGGCGGCGCTCCACTTCGTTCATGGGCTGGAGGTTATCGGCCATCAGGCGGAACGTGCCGCGCGCCAGACTCTCGCGGTACTGGTCGGCACGCACCTGGTTGACCTGGTGAATGGTGAAGACGCCAAGCAGCGCCACCAGCACCAAGGTGACCAGCATGCCGCCATAGATGCGCAGAAAGATCGAATTCATGGACTGTTGCCCGGAAGCTGTGAACCGTCAGCCGGTCCGTCAGAGGCCCTCGGCGGCCTCTCTTACGAATAGATAGCCCTTGCTGCGTACCGTCTTGATCAAGCGCGGGTGCATGGGGTCATCACCAATCTTCGGGCGGATTCGCGAAATGCGTACGTCGATGGAACGGTCCTGACCGTCGTACTCGATGCCGCGCAGGGCGTTGAAGATCTCCTCGCGGGAGAGGATGCGCCCCGAATTCACCGCCAGCAGCCACAGCAGGTCGAACTCGGCGCTGGTCAGCTCGATGCTGCGCTCGTTCAGCCAGGCTTCGCGCATGGCGTTGTCGATCACCAGCGGGCCGAACGCCAGGCGGCGCTGGTTTTCCACCACCGGCGCGTCGACCACCGCTTCGCTGCGCCGCAACAGGGCGCGGATGCGCGCCAACAGCACACGCGGGCGCACCGGCTTGCAGACATAGTCATCGGCGCCCAGTTCCAGGCCAAGGACCTGGTCCATGTCGTCGGTACGGGCCGTAAGCATCAGGATCGGCCCCTCATACTGGCCACGCAGCTTGCGGCAAATGGACAGACCATCCTCGCCCGGCAGCATCAGATCCAGCACCACCAGGTCCGGGCGCTCCCTGAGAATACGCGCCACGGCCTGACCACCATCGGACTCGATGGCCACCTGCAGGCCGTTGCCTTCCAGGTATTCGCGCGTCAGATCGGCCAGTCGCTGATCGTCTTCGACTATGAGGATTCGCCAGGCTTCTTGCTCCACCACACACTCCCGCAGACAGCGTCAGGACCATCGAAAAAGGGCTCGCATTGTAGCAATGCCGGCTCGATAGCACAGCGCATGCCAAATGAAGGCTAAAACACAAGATATTGTGTTAGCTTGCGACGCCGTCTACAGCACCGCCGCTGCCGAAAAACACACCTTTTGGCGGCGACGAACGGCAGAGCCTAGAGCCACCGGGCCTTTGCCTCCGTTACTCCGCAGTCACCCACAAATCACCCACAGTTTATCCACAGGCTAGATGTAGTGGGTCGCCTTGCAATGCCCCCAATAGCGCATTATCTTGTACCCCCATCGAGCCCAGCCCCTACATATTGGGGTGAGGGCGTACCACCGGACACAACTAGAATCAAGCGCCAAAGGCTTTTTCAGAGCCTGACCACCGGTGAGTCAATTGCAGTTTTTCACCCACCACCCGCCCCAGGCGAGTGGTGCCGGCCCAGGACACAAAGAACGTGACTGGGGGCCGGAAGCCGGTGCAGCGCGAATAGCGCCCACCACTAGGTATTGTGTTGTCACGGCGGTTTAACACCGTGACGTTTGACTTGTAGGGCCAGGAAGGCACTTGAGTCCTGTCCTTCTGCCTCGTAGCACCACGATTTGCGCTCGGCACCTCGCCGTGCGTATCGCGTTGTGAAAAGGAATGAAGGCGACTCGGGCGCCCTTACATAAATACAGAACATGGAGAACCCCATGCAGACCGACACCACTCGCGAGAACCCGCAGGCCGCAGCGCCGCTGGCAGCAGATTCCAACCAGGATCTGGCCGCCACTGCGCCCGGCCAGCTGCGCGTGATCAAACGCAACGGCACTGTCGTCCCGTACACCGACGACAAGATCACCGTTGCCATCACCAAAGCGTTCCTCGCCGTGGAAGGCGGTACTGCCGCTGCTTCTTCGCGTATCCATGAAACCGTCGCGCGCCTGACCGAACAGGTCACCGCGACCTTCAAGCGCCGCATGCCCTCCGGCGGCACCATCCACATCGAAGAGATCCAGGACCAGGTCGAACTGGCATTGATGCGCGCCGGCGAGCAGAAAGTCGCCCGCGACTACGTGATCTACCGCGAATCCCGCGCACAGGAGCGCTCCAAGCGCAGCGCCGCCAGCGACGTCGCCCAGCCGCACCCGAGCATCCGCATCACCCGCGCCGACGGCAGCCAGCAGCCGCTGGACATGGGCCGCCTGAACACCATCATCAGCGAAGCCTGCGAAGCCCTGGCCGAAGTCGACGGCGCGCTGATCGAGCGTGAAACCCTGAAGAACCTGTACGACGGCGTAGCCGAGAAGGACGTCAACACCGCCCTGGTGATGACCGCCCGTACCCTGGTAGAGCGCGAGCCGAACTACTCCTACGTCACCGCCCGCCTGCTGATGGACACCCTGCGCGCCGAAGCCCTGGGCTTCCTCGGCGTTGCCGAGAGTGCCACCCATCACGAGATGGCCGACCTCTACGCCAAAGCCCTGCCGGCCTACGTGGAAAAAGGCGTCGAGTTCGAACTGCTCGATCCGCAGCTGAAGACCTTCGACCTGGAAAAACTGGGCAAGGCCATCAACCACGAGCGCGACCAGCAGTTCACCTACCTCGGCCTGCAGACCCTGTACGACCGCTACTTCATCCACAAGGACGGCATCCGCTTCGAACTGCCGCAGGTCTTCTTCATGCGCGTGGCCATGGGCCTGGCCATCGAAGAGGAGCAGAAAGAAGAACGCGCCATCGAGTTCTACAACCTGCTGTCGTCCTTCGACTACATGAGCTCGACCCCGACCCTGTTCAACGCCGGCACCCTGCGTCCGCAGCTGTCGTCCTGCTACCTGACCACCGTGCCGGACGACCTGTCGGGCATCTACAACGCGATCCACGACAACGCCATGCTGTCGAAATTCGCCGGTGGCCTGGGCAACGACTGGACGCCGGTCCGTGCGCTCGGTTCCTACATCAAGGGCACCAACGGCAAGTCCCAGGGCGTGGTTCCGTTCCTGAAAGTCGTGAACGACACCGCCGTAGCCGTGAACCAGGGTGGCAAGCGCAAGGGCGCCGTCTGCGCGTACCTCGAAACCTGGCACATGGACATCGAAGAGTTCATCGAGCTGCGCAAGAACACCGGTGACGACCGTCGCCGTACCCACGACATGAACACCGCGAACTGGATTCCGGACCTGTTCATGAAGCGCGTGTTCGACGATGGCCAGTGGACCCTGTTCTCGCCGTCCGAAGTACCGGACCTGCACGACCTGACCGGCAAGGCCTTCGAAGAGCGCTACGAGTACTACGAAGCCCTGACCCAGTACGGCAAGATCAAGCTGTTCAAGACCATCCAGGCCAAAGACCTGTGGCGCAAGATGCTCTCGATGCTCTTCGAGACCGGCCACCCGTGGCTGACCTTCAAAGACCCGTGCAACCTGCGCAGCCCGCAGCAGCACGTGGGCGTGGTCCACAGCTCCAACCTGTGCACCGAGATCACCCTGAACACCAACAAGGACGAGATCGCGGTCTGCAACCTGGGCTCGATCAACCTGGTCAACCACATCATTGATGGCAAGCTGGACACCGCCAAGCTCGAGAAGACCGTCAAGACCGCAGTGCGCATGCTCGATAACGTTATCGACATCAACTACTACTCGGTCCCGCAGGCTCGCAACTCGAACCTCAAGCACCGTCCGGTGGGCCTCGGCATCATGGGCTTCCAGGACGCTCTGTACCTGCAGCACATCGCCTACGGCTCCGACGCGGCCATCGAGTTCGCCGACAAGTCCATGGAAGCGGTGAGCTACTTCGCCATCCAGGCGTCCTGCGACCTGGCCGACGAGCGCGGCGCCTACGAGACCTTCGACGGCTCCCTGTGGTCCAAGGGCATCCTGCCGCTGGACTCCCAGCAGATCCTCATCGAGGCCCGTGGCCAGAAGTACATCGACGTCGACCTGACCGAGTCCCTGGACTGGGCCCCGGTTCGCGAGCGCGTCAAGAAAGGTATTCGTAACTCGAACATCATGGCCATTGCGCCGACCGCGACCATCGCCAACATCACCGGCGTATCGCAGTCCATCGAGCCGACCTACCAGAACCTCTACGTGAAATCGAACCTCTCGGGCGAATTCACCGTGATCAACCCCTACCTGGTACACGACCTCAAAGCCCGCGGCCTGTGGGACCCGGTCATGGTTAACGACCTGAAGTACTACGACGGTTCCGTGCAGCAGATCGAGCGCATCCCGCAAGACCTGAAAGACCTGTACGCCACCGCCTTCGAAGTTGAAACCAAGTGGATCGTCGACGCCGCCAGCCGCCGTCAGAAGTGGATCGATCAGGCCCAGTCCCTGAACCTCTACATCGCCGGCGCCTCGGGCAAGAAGCTGGACGTGACCTACCGCATGGCTTGGTACCGTGGCCTGAAAACCACCTACTACCTCCGCGCCCTGGCCGCCACCAGCACCGAGAAGTCGACCATCAACACCGGCAAGCTGAACGCCGTATCCGCAGGTGGCAGCGAAACCCTGCAAGCCGCCCCGGCCGCAGCTCCGCAGCCCGCTCCGGTACCGAAAGCCTGCTCCATCGACAACCCGGATTGCGAAGCGTGCCAATAAGCGCGCGTCGCTGAGCGGCGCCCACGTTGTTGCCTGGCTGGCCGGCCCCCATCACGTACAGTCGTACGCTCAGGGGCTCCAGCCAACCAGGCGCCTAGCGGTCACTCGCACAGCACCACGCTCGACCGGAAGCACAGCACCCTCCCCTCTCCCTCCGGGAGAGGGGCTGGGGGTGAGGGAAACCTCAGGCAGTACGGAGTCAATAGCCGACCCATGAATCGGGCAGGCGCAGGCCAGGCAATCCACCGCCAGCCAGAACACAGCTTTAGCGTGCAACCACCCTTCACGCACCCAAACACCCAGGCCGGCACAGACCGGTCCGCCAACCAGGAGAGGAACCATGCTCAGCTGGGACGAATTCGACAAAGAAGACCCCACCGAAGCCAAGGCAGCACCCGCCGTTGCCCAGGCCGCCGCCAAGAACATCGACAAGCTCGACGACGAAGCCGCCGGCTCCGTTGAAGACGCCCGCGCCGTATCGGCCGACGACTCCGACGCCGTCGCCCGCGCCAAGAAGGCCCTGGACGCCCTCGACATCCAGGAAGGCCTGGACGACCTCGAAGGCTCCGCCGCGCGCGTGCAGGTTGGCGACAAGCAGATGATCAACGCCCGCGCCGACCTCAACCAACTCGTACCCTTCAAGTACGACTGGGCCTGGCAGAAGTATCTGGATGGTTGCGCCAACCACTGGATGCCGCAGGAAGTGAACATGAACGCCGACATTGCCCTGTGGAAGAGCAAGGACGGCCTGTCCGAAGACGAGCGCCGCATCGTGATGCGCAACCTCGGCTTCTTCTCCACCGCCGACTCCCTGGTTGCCAACAACCTGGTGCTGGCCGTGTACCGCCTGATCACCAACCCCGAGTGCCGCCAGTACATCCTGCGCCAGGCCTTCGAAGAGGCGATCCACACCCACGCCTACCAGTACTGCATCGAGTCGCTGGGCATGGATGAAGGCGAGATTTTCAACATGTACCACGAGATTCCGAGCGTCGCGAAAAAAGCGTCCTGGGGCCTCAAGTACACTCGCTCGATCTCCGACCCCGAGTTCAAGACCGGCACCCCGGAGACCGACCGCCAGTTCCTGCGCAACCTGATCGCCTACTACTGCGTTCTGGAAGGCATCTTCTTCTACTGCGGCTTCACCCAGATCCTCTCCATGGGCCGCCGCAACAAGATGACCGGCACTGCCGAGCAGTTCCAGTACATCCTGCGCGACGAATCCATGCACCTGAACTTCGGCATCGACGTGATCAACCAGATCAAGATCGAAAACCCGCACCTGTGGGATGCCCAGATGAAGGACGAAGCCACCCAGATGATCCTGCAGGGCACCCAGCTCGAGATCGAATACGCACGCGATACCATGCCGCGCGGCGTACTGGGCATGAACGCCGCGATGATGGAGGACTACCTCAAGTTCATCGCCAACCGCCGCCTGACCCAGATCGGCCTGAAAGAGGAATACCCGGGCGCGACCAACCCGTTCCCGTGGATGTCCGAAATCATGGACCTGAAGAAAGAGAAGAACTTCTTCGAGACACGCGTGATCGAGTACCAGACCGGCGGCGCGCTGAGTTGGGATTGAGTTCGGGTCGCGTAATTTTTCAACAAACGTTGGAACGTTTTCACGATTGTTGGAACGGATGCGCCTAGCGGCGCAGAGCCGCTGCCCTGGGGAGGGCAGCGGCGCGGGGCGGCCAACGCGGGGCGCGGGGGGAATGGGGCGAGCCAATGGCCCCCGCGGGGGGGGGGCCGT
>NZ_JASATC010000070.1:0-19158 GCF_038440135.1 Pseudomonas sp. OTU5201
ACTGTCGACCGAGCCACCGTCGTTGCTGATCTGCGTGAACCAGAGCGCATCGCTGCACGGGGTGCTGGATGCCGGTGCGGACTTCTGCGTGAACATCCTCGGGCTGGAGCAGGAGGAGCTGTCGCACCTGTGCAGCGGCCCGGTGAAGGGCGAGGCGCGTTTCCAGCGGGGCGACTGGCGCAGCAGCGAAGGCGGCATTCCGTACCTGGGCGACGCCCAGTCGGCGATTCTCTGCCGGCAGGACGGCAAGTTCAGCTACGGCACCCACAGCATCTTCATCGGCCGGATTGTGGCGATCCACAACAGCGTGGAGATCAGCCCGCTGGTCTACCTCGACGGCGCCTACACCACCACTGCGCCGGCCTTGGCCGCTGCTTGCTGAGGACGTGATCAAAGTCAGCGAGCGGCGTATCGACAACTGAGGTTTCCTGACAGCCGGGAGCTGCTGCCCGACTGGGCGGGTTTGAGCGAAATTGTCTGTGCCTTTTGACCCGGCTTCTGCCGGGCTTTTTCGTTGCACGCCCCCAACCGCTACTGGCCCGATTCCGCGCTCACGCCAAGGACGCGACGCTGTTGAGCAGGGTCTTCACCAGTTGCGCCTGGCGGGTTGCACCCGTCTTGGCAAAGACACCGCGCAGATGGGCGCGTACGGTGTTGCGCGAGACGCCCAGGCGCTCGGCGCTTTCGTCCAGGGTCAGTCCGTCCATCATCAGCAGCGCCACCTCGGTTTCCGTGCGGGTCAGCTGGAACAGGCTGCGCAACAGGCGTCGCGAGGCCAGGGGCGAGTCGCCGGGATTGCGGATGAACACTGCGACGGCTGGTCGCCGGGTGTTGCCCTGGCCCTCGTAATTGAGCGCGATGGGGCGCAGCAGCACATTCAGCGGCACTTCCCCGGTGGGGCGTGCCAGGGTGAGCACTTCAATGCAGTCGGCTCGGCCGAGTTGGTGCTGCTGGAGCACCGCCAGTATGGCCTTCTGCAGGTTGCGATTGTCCTTGCCGGCGAAGGCCAGCAGTTTCTCCTGTCGGCATTCGAGGCCGTCGTGGGTGGCGAACAGCCGCTGTGCCGCCTGGTTGCTGCGCATCACCTTGCCTGATTCGTCGAGGATCACCGTACCCACGAGCAGGCGGTCGATGGTGGCTGCATAAAGGAGCCGCTCCGAATCCAGCTCGTCCACTGCCGAATGCAGGTCGACGGCTTGTTGCAGGTGGGGGCGAAGCAGGCGGATCAGGGCAATTTCGTCGGTGTCGAAGTCCTTGCCGCCATGTCCGCGACAGGCGAACAGGGCGCAGTCCATGCCGGCAGCGGTGCGCATATTGGCCACCAGGACATAGCGCAGATCCAGTGGCTTCAGGTAGTTGCGGTAGAAGTCGTGGGCCTGCCAGGTGTCGCTGCCCATGACTTCGTCAGCACTGGCAACCTGATCGGTCGGCCAGTGTAGGAAGGGGCAGATCGCATAGTAGTGCTCGCTGTAGGACGGTTCGCCCGGCAGGTGTGGGCCGTGGATCGACGCGTTGACGATCAACCCCGGCCGTTCGTGGGCCGGATTGCGCAGGACCAGGGTAAGGAAACTGGCGTCCAGGCGCAGCCGCAGCGCTTCCAGCAGGCCGGCCCAGGGCGTGGGCTCCAGCGGGCCACGGTAGGCCAGCGCCAGCAGTTCGCTCAATTCGCGGGCGCCGATTCCCGCCAGGTCGTCGGCATGTTCGAGGATGTGCATCCGCGCCTCGCTTGTTGTGGTTGTCGGGCTGGATGGGGCGAGTATTGGCCGGACGAGCTGTGGATAAATCGTCCGTTCGGCCTAGGCTTCGGGACCGTCGGCCCGCTCCCGGGAGGACATCCGGGGATGGGGCCGACGGCAGCCGGAGTTGCCGGTCAGCGTGCCAGCAGGTACGCGACGATGCGCTCGGCGGCTTCTTCTGCCGATTCGCGGCGGGTGTCGATGTGGAGGTCCGGTGCCAGCGGCGGCTCATAGGGCGAGTCAATGCCGGTGAAGTTCTTCAGCTCGCCACGCCGGGCCTTCTGATAAAGGCCCTTGGGGTCGCGCCGTTCCGCCAGTTCCAGCGGCGTGTCGATGAAGATCTCCAGGAACGCATTTTCCCCGGCCCGACTGCGGGCCAGTTCCCGCTCGGCGCGGAATGGCGAGATGAAGGACACCAGGGTGATCAGTCCGGCATCCAGCATCAGGCGCGCCACCTCGGCCACCCGGCGAATGTTCTCCACCCGGTCGGCCTCGCTGAAGCCCAGGTCGCGGTTCAATCCATGGCGCACGTTGTCGCCGTCGAGCAGGTAGGTGTGCCGGCCCAGGGCGTGGAGCTTGCGCTCCACCAGATTGGCGATGGTCGACTTGCCGGCCCCGGACAGCCCGGTGAACCAGAGGATGCGAGGTGTCTGGCCCTTGAGTTCGGCCCGCGCCCGCGCGTCGATGTCGATGGCCTGCCAGTGCACGTTCTGCGCACGGCGCAGGGCAAAGTGCAGCATGCCGGCGCCCACGGTCTGGTTGGTTAACCGGTCGATGACGATGAAACCGCCGGTATCGCGGTTGTCTGTGTAGGGATCGAAGGCGATCGGTTGGTCCAGCCCGAGGTTGCACACGCCGATCTCGTTGAGCTCCAGGGTCCTTGCCGCCAATTGCTCCAGGCTGTTGATGTCGATCTTGTGCTTGAGGTTGGCGCAGCTCATGCCCAGCGTGCGGCAACCGATTTTCATCAGGTAGGGGCGACCGGGTAGCAGCGGTTCCTCGGCCATCCAGACCAGGGTGGCCTCGAACTGGTCGGCCACCTCCGCCGCTGCGTCGGCGAGGGTAATCAGGTCGCCGCGACTGATGTCGATCTCGTCTTCCAGGGTCAGGGTCACGGCCTGGCCACAGACCGCTTCCGGCTGCGGGCCCGCCAGGCCGAAGATGCCGCTCACCCGGCTCTGCTTGCCCGTGGGCAGCACGCGGATGCGTTCGCCGACGCGGATGCTGCCGGCGGCCACGTTACCGGCATAGCCGCGAAAGTCGAGATTCGGTCGGTTCACCCACTGCACCGGCAGGCGGAAGGGCAAGTGGCTGGCACGGTCGTGATCCAGGGGAACGCTTTCCAGATGCTGTAGCAGGCTCGGCCCCTCGTACCAGGGCATGTCGGCGCTGCGCTCGAGCAGGTTGTCGCCCTTGAGCGCCGAGAGTGGGATGCACTGGATATCGGTCAGGCCGAGCTTCTCTGCGAAGGTGCGGTAGTCGGCTTCGATGCGTCGGAAGACTGCTTCCGAATAGTCCATCAGGTCCATCTTGTTCACCGCCACCAGTACCTTTCGGATACCCAGCAGGGACACGAGGAAGCTGTGCCGGCGTGTCTGTGGCAGCAGGCCTTGGCGAGCGTCGATGAGGATCACCGCCAGGTCTGCGGTGGAGGCGCCGGTGACCATGTTGCGGGTGTACTGCTCGTGGCCGGGGGTGTCGGCGACAATGAACTTGCGCTTGTCGGTGGCGAAGAATCGGTAGGCGACGTCGATGGTGATGCCTTGCTCGCGCTCGGCGGCCAGGCCGTCCACCAGCAGGGCGAAGTCCAGGTCACCGCCCTGGGTGCCGAGCTTCTTCGAGTCCGCTTCCAGTTGGCCGAGCTGGTCTTCGAAGAGCACCTTGGTCTCGTAGAGCAGGCGCCCGATCAAGGTGCTCTTGCCGTCGTCGACGCTGCCGCAGGTGATGAAGCGCAGCAGGTCCTTGCGCTGTTGCTGCTGCAGGTACTGGTCCAGGTGGGAGATGGCGCTCATCAGAAGTACCCTTCTTGCTTCTTTTTCTCCATGGAACCGGCCGAATCGGAGTCGATCAGCCGGCCCTGGCGTTCGGAGGTTCGGCTCACCAGCATTTCCTGGATGATTGCCGTGAGGCTGTCGGCCTCGCTGTCGATGGCGCCGGTCAGAGGATAGCAACCCAGGGTGCGGAAGCGTACTTTGCGCAGTTCGGGCGTTTCGCCGGGACGCAGCGGCAGGCGCTCGTCGTCCACCATGATCAGGGTGCCGTCGCGCTGCACCACCGGGCGCTCGCGGGCGAAGTATAGCGGCACGATGGGGATCTGCTCCAGGTAGATGTATTGCCAGATGTCCAGCTCGGTCCAGTTCGACAGTGGGAACACCCGCAGGCTCTCGCCCTTGCGCTTGCGCGTGTTGTACAGGCGCCAGAGCTCCGGGCGTTGCTGCTTGGGGTCCCAGCGGTGCTGCTCGGAACGGATCGAGAACACCCGTTCCTTGGCGCGCGACTTCTCTTCGTCGCGCCGCGCACCGCCGAACGCCGCGTCGAAACCATGGAGGTCCAGCGCCTGCTTGAGGCCCTGGGTTTTCCAGATGTCGGTGTGCAGTGCCGAGCCATGGGTGAAGGGGTTGATGTCGCGCTCGACACCTTCGGGATTGACGTGCACCAGCAGCTCCAGGCCCAGGCGTTGGGCGGTCTGGTCGCGGAAGGTGATCATCTCGCGGAACTTCCAGGTGGTGTCCACGTGTAGCAGGGGAAAGGGCGGCTTGCCCGGAGCGAAAGCCTTCATCGCCAGGTGCAGCATCACCGCGCTGTCCTTGCCGATGGAGTAGAGCATCACCGGGTTTTCACATTCGGCGACCACTTCGCGGATGATCTGGACGCTTTCCGCTTCCAGCCGTTCTAGGTGTGTGAGCATTGCTTGCCTCCGTTGGATGGAGCCGGCGTCGCATGGTGCGGGCCGGCTTTTTTCCACAGTAGGGAATGCGTTGCTGCGGGTTCTTCGTCCGACCGGACAAGGTTTCAGCGGTCGGCGGCGAACAGGGCTTCGGCCCGTGCCTTCACTGCCAGTGCGACGGCATCGAAACCCTGCTTGACCCAGGGGCCGTGCAGCGCCATCACCTGATCGGCAGTGGGGCCGAGAAACTGATCGGTGGTGTGGTAGCGGCAGCTGTCCGCTCCGGTGGCTTCGATGATCTGCTCGCGGCGCGCCGCGTCCGGGTTGTCGGCGCTGGCGTGCATCTCCCAGGCCAGCAAGCGGGGCGGCTCGAAGCTCGCGAGCTGCTCGACCACGTGCACCCGCTCGCCCGGGCGGGCCGGGTCGGGCAGGTACAGGTTCACCGGCTCGCCCAGGCGCAGGCTGGACTCCACCTTCACGGTGAAGGGGTTCCATTCGGGGTAGCGCGCAAGGTCCACCAGCACTGACCAGACCAGTTCGGCAGGGGCGGCGATGTCCACGGTCAGCGACCGCACCAGGTTTTTCTCTTCAGGCATCGGGGACTCCTTGAGTCACAGGCGGTGCCGCAGTGCGCGGCGCCGGTGCGGCTGATGCTCCCAGCGTACCGGTCCGGACTCCTCGTCCGGGCGGACTAGGTACAGGTCCAACCGGCGGACGTCTGACCGCTTCCCGTCGAACGGCGAGCCGATTCTTAGTCCGCCCAGACGAAGAATCGGTCGCGCCGCTCTCCTTAAGGTTTGTGCAGCGGCGGGATTTCCGCCGGCCCCGAGGAGACCAACATGGCGACAGATGGAATCGAACAGCAGGTGCTGACCGGGCAGGTCTGGAACGACTTCTGCGACAGGATCAGGCACGCCGGTGAACAGATACTGCGGGACGAGGCGCCCGCCGACGCGCAGACCCGCGCCGAGGGCTTCCGCTACCTCACCCGCTTGCTGCGCATCGCCCTGGAAATGCACCTGGAGTTCGCCGACTCGGACTTCCCCGGCTTCTTCTCGCCGTCCCACGAGACAGCCAAGATCGGTGCCGACAACCCGGACAATCTCTACCAGTACGCGCGCCTCAACGGCCAGCGGGCGTACCGCGTCAGCGGCCGGCGCGGCAGCGTGGCGTACCTGAGTTTCGGTACTCAGAAGGGCGGCTACGAAAGCGACGGCAAAATGATCCAGACCGGTTTCATCGATGCTAGCCAGTTGCAGCTGGAGGCCGATGGCAGCTTCGAACTCATCCTCAGCCAGGAACGCCCCGCCAGCGGCAACTGGCTGCGTCTGGAGGCGCAGAGCAATGCGTTGATCGTGCGCCAGACTTTCCTTGACCGCGCACGTGAGCAGCCCGCGCAGTTGCACATCGAGCGCCTGGACCGCCGCCAGCAGCCAGAGCCCCTGAGTGCTGAGCGCCTGCACCAGAGCCTGGAGCGCGCCGCGAGCTTCGTCGAGAACACCGCGCGGCTCTTTGCCGACTGGGCACAGGGTTACCAGGCGCGACCCAACCAATTGCCGCTGGCGGACCAGGCCCTGTGCCAAGCCGTGGGCGGTGATCCGAACATCATTTATTACCACGGCTACTGGTCTCTGGCAGACGACGAGGCGCTGCTGATCGAGGTCGATCAGGTGCCCGACTGCAACTTCTGGAACCTGCAGATCAACAACTACTGGATGGAATCGCTGGACTACCGCTACCACCGCATCTGCCTGAACAAGCACTCGGCGCGTCTGGACGGCCGAGGGGGCGTGTGCCTGGTGCTCAGCCATCGCGACCCCGGTTTGCCGAATTGGCTGGAAACCGCCGGGCATGCCGAGGGCACCTATTGCCTGCGCTGGGTAGGTGCTGAGCGTCCGGTCCATCCCACTACACGCGTGGTCAAGCTCGACCACCTCAAGGAGTTGCAATGAGCGACCCGATGATTGCGACCGACGCTTTTGCACCGGACAGCCTGTTGGCCGAAGCCAGCGCCCGCGCCGGGGGCCTCGACGACTTCGGCCCCGGTGATTTCCGCCAGGCGCTCCGGGTCCTGCAGCGTGCCCTGCACGACGAAGCGCGCCTCTCCGCGCAAGGCCAAGCCCTGCTCAGGGAGAAGCTGGTAGCGCAGTTGGTCAACCGCCTGGTGATCGAGGACCACTGCACGCGTTTTCCGGAAATTCTCCAGCAACCGATCGACGATCCGCTGGTGATCGTCGGTCTGCCGCGCACCGGTACCACCCTGCTGCAGCGCCTGCTGGCGGTGGACCCGCAATTCAGCAAGGCGCAGTGGTGGGAAACCCGCTACCCCGCGCCGCTACCCGGGGAGCTGCTGGAGCAGCCCGCCGAGCGGATCGGCAGGGCGAGGGCGGAGGTTTGCGCGATGGTCGAGTTCGTGCCGCAGATCCTCGCCATCCACCCGCTGGACGCCGAGCAGCCGGACGAGGAGTTCATGCTCATGGAGCATTCCTTCCTGTGTGCCATGGACTCTTACGTCAATGTGCCGGCCTACACGGCCTGGCTCGACCGCCAGGACCAGACCCAGGTGTACACCTACCTGAAGAAGATGCTGCAGTTCCTGCAATGGCAGCAGGCGCGTCGCGGTATCGCGCCTGGGCGCCGCTGGCTGCTGAAGAGCCCGCAGCACCTGCACACCCTCGAACTGCTGTTCAGGGTGTTCCCGCGTGCTCAGGTGGTCCTTACCCATCGCGAACCGGGCAAGACCATCCCCTCGCTGGCCAGCTTCATCTACACGCTCTGGCAGATGTACAGCGACCAGGCCGATCCGGCGCAAGTCGGCGAACAGTGGAACGGCCGCATGGCCCGTGCCCTGCGGCACAGCCTGGAGGTCCGCGACGGGCTGCCGGACGAGGCTTTTCTGGACGTGCACTTCGAGAACACGGTGAGCGATCCGCTGGCGGTAGTGGCGCGCATCTACCGTTTCGCCGGGCTGGAACTGGCGCCCGGCGTCCGCGCGGCCATGGCGGATTGGTTGATGGACAACGGCCGCGACAAGCGCGCCGTGCACCAGTACGACGCGGCTGCCTTCGGCCTCGACGAGGCTCGCCTGCTGCACGACTACGCCCAGTACCGTGCCCGCTACCTGGTGGGCTGATGAATGCCGAACGACGACAAGAACAAGAGGACAGGAACATGTTGCTGAACAACAAGGTGGTGATGATTTCCGGCATCGGTCCCGGCATGGGGATCAAGCTGGCGCTGGAGTCGGCCCGAGCAGGGGCTCGCGCGGTGGCCATCTGTGCCCGTAGCGAGGCGCGTCTGCGCCAGGCCGAGGCGAGCATCCAGGCGCTGGGCACCGACTGCCAGGTGCTGTGGAAGTCCACCGATGTGAGTGATGCAGCGGCATGCCGATCCTTCGCTGACGCCACGGCGGAGCGCTTCGGGCGCATCGACGCGCTGATCAATAGCGCCTACGCCCACGGTGGTTTCGACACACTGGAAAGCTGCACCGACGCCAATCTGCAGGAGGCGCTGGACGTCAATTTGTTCGGCTCGCTGAACCTGACGCGCGCTGTGCTGCCACGGATGAAGGCCCAGGGCGCTGGTGCCATCGTCATGGTCAGCACCCTGGGCGTGCACCAGCCCTACGCCGGCGGTGGTGCCTATGCGATTTCCAAGGGCAGTTTGGCAGTGGCGGTGCGATACCTGGCCAACGAGCTGGCCGGGCACGGCCTGCGGGTCAACGGCCTGGCCTGTGGCTGGATGTGGGGCGAGCCGGTGCAGGCGCATGTGCGTGATGCGGCTGCTGCGCGGGGTGGCAGTGAAGAGCAGGTGCGTGCGGAGTTCAGTGCGGGCATTCCCGGTGGGCGTATGCCGGGCGACGAGGAATGCGCCCGTGCGGCGTTGTTCCTGGCATCCGATTTCGCCAGCGCCATCAACGGCGCACAACTGGACGCCAACGGCGGTGAATTGATGCGCTAAGCGCGGGGGAGACGGACATGCTCGATCACTGTGCCTTCAATGGCGATGCCGACGGCCTCTGCGCCCTGCAGCAACTCCGTCTGGGTGGAGAGTTGGCGGCGGACGTGCGCCTGGTCAGCGGGGTGAAACGTGACATCGACTTGCTGCGGCGGGTGCAGGCCGGGCCCGGTGAACGGGTGACGGTGCTCGACATTTCCTTTGATCTGAACCGCGCCGATGCGGCGCGGCTTCTCACGGCGGGCGCCGGGCTGCGTTACTTCGATCACCACTTTGCCGGCGATCTGCCGGAGCACCCGGCCTTTGAACCCTTCATTGACGTGGCGGCGGATGTCTGCACCAGCTTGCTGGTGGATCGTTTCCTCCAGGGGAGTTTCCACCGCTGGGCGGTGGCTGCGGCCTTTGGGGACGGCATGCCAGGACCGGCGCGGGCCTTGGCCGAACATCATGGGGTGGCGCAAGACGATCTGGCGGAGCTTGAAGAGCTGGGCCTGCTGCTGAACTACAACGCCTATGGCGACCAGCTTGCCGACCTGCATTTCGATCCGGTGGCACTGGCGGCGGAGCTGTTGCCCTATGACGATCCACTGGCGTTCGTCCGGCTCAGCCCCAGCTTCGCCCTTTTACGCGAAGGCCACGCCGCCGATATGGCGGCAGCGGCCAGCCTGGAACCGTGGCGCGTGGGTGAGGGGGCGTCGCTGTACCGGCTGCCTTCGGAGCCCTGGGCACGGCGGGTCAGCGGCGTGCTGGCCAACCAGCTCGCTGCGCGCGATCCGCAGCGCGCCCTCGGTCTGCTCAGTGCCAGGGCCGATGGTGACTGGACCTTCAGCCTGCGTGTGCCGGCCAACGCTACCCTAGAGGCGGATGCCTTCTGCCGGGACTTTGCGACGGGAGGAGGGCGCAAGCGCGCCGCTGGCATCAACCGGTTGCCGGGGCTGGAGCTGGAAAGCTTTGCCAGGCGACTGCTCGACAGTTATCCACACGCTGCCCCATAAGTTGGCGCTGCTTCGCAAGGTGGCGTGCCCTGCATGGAACTGGGTATCGCTCTGCGCGATCCGGCAGTCATTGCACCGGCCTTGGTCTGGACCCGGAAGGGTCTCTCTCGGGTTGGCATTGGCGTGGAAATCAGCGCAGGCTCACATGCCGGCCGATCAAGGCGCGCAGCGCGGCCGGCTTGACCGGCTTGGCCAGGTAGTCCAGGCCGGCGGCGTGGATTTCGGCCACCAGTTCGGCGCGGCCGTCGGCACTGATCACCACGCCGGGTAGCGGCTCGCCGAGGCGGGTCCGCAGCCATGCCATGAGCTCGGTACCGGTTTCTCCTTCGTCCAGGTGGTAGTCCACCAGTGCCAGCTGCGGGCGCACGTCCTCAGACAGCAGGTGTTCGCATTCCAGGCGGTTGTGTGCGGTCCAGACCTGGCAGCCCCAGCGTGACAACAGGCTGTGCATGCCGGTGAGGATGCTGTCTTCGTTGTCGATGCACAGCACCTGGGTGCCGTTGAGGGCTTGGCCATTGGCTTCGGCCTGCTTCTGCACCACCGGCGAGGGCTGCTGGACGCGGGCCAGCGGCACGGTGACGCTGAACACGCTGCCCTTGCCGGGCCAGGAACGCACTTCCAGGGTGTGGCCGAGCACGCGGCACAGTCCGTCGGCGATGGCCAGGCCGAGCCCGAGGCCTTTCTCGGCGCGGGTCTGGTGGCTGTCGAGACGCTTGAACTCTTCGAATATCACCTTGCGCTTGTCTTCCGGGATACCCGGACCGCGGTCCCAGACCTCCAGCCGCAGGCTGTCGCCGTCGCGCCGCGCCCCCAGCAGCACACGCCCCCTGGCGTAGCGGAAGGCGTTGGTAAGGAAGTTCTGCAGCACCCGGCGCAGCATTTTCATGTCGCTTTCCACCCGCAGCTTGCTGCCGCGCAGGCGGAAGTCCATGCCCTGTTCCTGCGCCTGCGCCTTGAACTCGGCGCCGAGGGTGTCGAACAGCGAGGCCAGGGGGAAGGACGTGCGGTCGGGGGTGACGCGACCGCTTTCCAGGCGCGAGATGTCGAGCAGGTCGGTGATCAGGTCTTCGGCCGAACGCAGCGAGCTGTCGAGGTGGTTGACCAGCTCGCGGGCCTCACGGGGCAGGGCGTCCTGCTGGTGGCCGAGGGCGGCCGAGAACAGGCGCGCGGCGTTCAGCGGCTGCATCAGGTCATGGCTGACGGCGGCGAGGAAGCGCGTCTTGGACTGGTTGGCGGACTCTGCCGTGCCCTTGGCCTCGATCAGCGCCTGGTTGAGCTGGGAGAGTTCCAGGGTCCGCTCGGTGACCCGCTGTTCCAGGCCTTCGTTGGCATCCTTGAGGGCCTGTGCAGCTTGGCGATAGGCGGTGATGTCGGTGAAGCTCATGACGAAGCCGCCGCCGGGCATGGGATTGCCAATCAGCTCGATGACCCGGCCGTTGGGGAACAGGCGTTCGGAGGTATGCGGGGTGCCCTGGCGCATCCAGAACAGACGGCGGGCGATATGCGATTCCACCTCGCCCGGGCCGCACAGGCCGCGCTCGGCGTTGTAGCGGATGATGTCAGCGATCGGCCGGCCGACGCTGATCAGGCCGTCCGGATAGTCGAACAGCTCCAGGTAGCGGCGGTTCCAGGCCACCAGGCGCAAGGACTGGTCCACCACGCTGATGCCCTGGGTGATGTTCTCGATAGCGCCTTGCAGCAGGGCGCGGTTGAACTGCAGCACCTCGGAGGCTTCGTCGGCGATGCGCACCACGTCCTCCACCTGCATTTCGCGGCCTTCGATGGCCGCCTTCACCACCGCCCGCGCAGAGGAGGCGCCCAGCACGCCGGCGAGCAGGCGCTCGGTGTGGGTGATCCAGTCCTGGTTAGCGTTCTGCGCCGGGTTGAAGCTGATGCCCAGGCGATAGGCGAAGCGGATAAAGCTTTGTCGCGCGCGTTCTTCGCCGACGAAGCGCGACGCCAGCATCAGCAAGTCGTCTACCTGCACCGCCAGCAGGGTGCGCGAGGCCGCGCGTGCGGAGACTTGCTGGCCGACGAAGCGGCTGGCCTGCCAGTGTTCGGAGACGCGGGTACGGGAGAACACGGACACCCAGGCGAAGAGGAGCCAGTTGCCGGCCAGCGACAGCACCACGCCCTGGGTCAGGGGCTCGATCGGCAGATCCAGTGGATTGGCCATCAGCCAGGCGAGGCCGGGGAAGTTCTCCAGCGGCCAGCCCAGGCCACGGGCAATCACCGGCAGCACCAGGGTATAGGCCCAGAGGGCGGCGCCGGCGGCGAGGCCGGCGAACACGCCACGGCGGTTCGCCTGTTTCCAGAACAGCGCGCCGATCATCGCCGGACCGAGCTGGGCGATAGAGGCGAAGGCGATCTGGCCGATGGTTGCCAGGCTCGCGGTGGAGCCCAACAGACGGTAGCTGACGTAGCCCAGCAGGATGATGACCACGATGCTCACCCGGCGTACCGAGAGCATCCAGTGGCGGAACACTTCGAACGGGCGTTCGGCATTCTGCCGGCGCAGCAGCCAGGGCAGCAGCATGTCGTTGGAGACCATGGTGGACAGCGCCACGGCTTCCACGATCACCATGCCGGTGGCGGCCGAGGCGCCGCCGATGAACGCCAGCATGGCCAGGGCCGGGTGGGCCTCGGCCAGCGGCAGGCTGATCACGAAGGAGTCCGGGATCACGCCGCTGGGCAGCAGCATCTGGCCAGCCAGGGCGATGGGCACCACGAACAGCGCGGCCAACGCCAGATAAATGGGGAACACCCAGCGCGCCTGGCGCAGGTCGCGGGGTTCGATGTTTTCGACCACTGTGACGTGGAACTGTCGGGGCAGGCAGATGATGGCGAGCATCGCGAGGCCGGTTTGCACCAGCAAGGAGGACCAATCCACGGACTGCGACCAGTAGTTTTCCAGCTGCGGGGCGCTGCGGGCGCGACTGAACAGATCATCGAAACCGTCGAACAGGCCGAAGGTCACGTAGGCACCCACGGCGAGGAAGGCCAGCAACTTGACCAGCGACTCGAAGGCAATCGCCAGGACCATGCCACGGTGGTGCTCGGTGGCGTCGAGGTTGCGGGTGCCGAAAAGGATGGTGAACAGGGCGAGCACCAGCGACACGATGAGTGCCGTGTCCTGGGCACGGGTTCCGGAGGCTTCGGGGCTCGGGCCGATCAGCAGGTTCACCCCGAGGACAATGCCCTTGAGCTGCAGGGCGATGTAGGGCAGCACGCTGACCAGGCAGATCAGCGCCACCACTACCGCCAGGGCCTGGGATTTCCCGTAGCGCGCGGCGATGAAGTCGGCGATGGAGGTGATGTTCTCCTGCTTGCTGATGAGCACCATCTTCTGCACCACCCAGGGCGCCACCAGCAGGAGCAGGATGGGGCCGAGGTAGATGGGCAGGAAGTTCCAGACTTGTCCGGCGGCCTGGCCGACGGCGCCGAAGAACGTCCAACTGGTGCAGTAAACCGCCAGGGACAGGCTGTAGACCCAGGCGCGCATGCGCGGCGACAGTGGCGCGCTGCGGCGGTCGCCATAGAACGCGATGGCGAAGAGGACGGCCATGTAGAGAAAGGCGACCGTGGCGATCAGCCCGCTGGACAGCGACATTGCAACTCCGAAGGGGACGGTGGCGGTGAGAACCCGCCGTAATTCGACTTTCAGCAGTTTCGCACCAAAGCCGGTAATTCGTCAGGCCGCTGCGACCAAGGTCGCAGGCGCTCTTGAGCCCTCGTCCGGGGACTGCTAGCGTGCTCTACTGCCCGCGCTGTTTCGTTTGTCTCGCGCGGGCCCCTGCATGGCACTTCCGCTTGGCGTGACGTTCTCATCCGGCAGGGTTCTTTCGCCTGAGGAGGCGCAGATGTTCAATCCACAACCGGTCACCCTGCAGCGCGGCGCCCTGCGCCTCGATCCGCTGACGGAGGCCGATGTCCCGGCTCTGGTGACCCTGGCCGACGCAAACCGAGAAGCCCTCGTCTATATGAATGGTCCACTCCGTCCGGACTGGTATCGTCAGGGCTTGGCCGCCCAACGGGAAGGGCAGGCGGTGGTTTTCGCCATCCGCTTGGGCGACAACCTGGTGGGCACGACCCGCTTCGCCGACTTCATGCCTAATCTGCCGGCCGCCGAAATCGGTTGGACCTGGCTCGCTGCTGGCGAGCACGGCAAGGGGCTGAACGCGTCGATCAAGTACCTGATGCTGCGCCACGCCTTCGAGGAGTGGCGGCTGGTGCGGGTGCAACTGAAGACCGCTGCCAGCAATCTGCGCTCGCAGGGTGCCATTGAGAAACTCGGTGCCCAGCGCGAGGGGGTGCTACGCAATCATCGCCGCCTGGCGGACGGCCGTCTCGACGACAGCGTGCTCTATAGCATCACCGACCACGACTGGCCGGAGGTGAAGCAACGACTGGAGGCGCTGTTCAGCGCATAGGCCATGGGCAAGCAGCGGGAAGATGCGCATTTCTGGCAGGCGGGCCATCTGGAGGGCCTGGAGCTGCTGTCCGCGCGATACATCGAACAACGTTTCGCTCCCCATGTGCATGACGGTTATGTAATCGCCGTGGTCGAGGCGGGCGCCGAGCGCTACCGCTACCGTGGCGCCGACCACCTGGCCGGCGCCGGGAGCCTGGCGTTGATCAATCCGGATGAGGTGCACACCGGTTCCAAGGGGCATGACGAGGGTTGGCGCTATCGGGTGTTCTATCCGGATATCGCCCTGGTACGAAGCGCCCTGGAGGAGCTCGAGCTGCCGCTGACCGGCATGCCGGCCTTTATCGGTAGCGTGCACCAAGACCCTGACCTGGTGCGGATGTTCACTCACCTGCATCAACTGCTGGAAGGCGATGCCAGCGCCCTGCAGCAACAGACCACCTGGCGCGAGGCCCTGCTGGCGCTGTTCTGTCGCCATGCCAGGTTGCCAGAACCCGGTACACCTGGTCGCGAGCCCCAGGCCGTGCTGCGGGCCAAGAACCTGCTGCGCGAGCGCCTGGCCGAGCCGCCCTCCCTGGAGGAGCTGGCCGCCGAGGTCCGGCTCTCGCCCTTCCATTTCGCTCGAACCTTCCGCCGCGCCACCGGCATGCCGCCACATGCCTGGCTCAAGCAGCAGCGCCTGGACCAGGCCCGAGCCCTGCTCAAGGCCGGTTGCGCGCCAGCCGGTGTGGCGGCACAACTGGGCTTCTCCGACCAGAGCCACCTGACCCGCCAGTTCAAGCAGGCTTATGGCGTTGGGCCGGGCGAATATCGCAACGCCTGCGCAAGATCGTTCAAGACGCACTGATGGCCTGACGCTAGCCTTTCGGGACAAGGAGGCCCCATGTCCCGTACCACTGAGTTCATCCACGGCGCCCGAGACATCGTCCCGATGATCGTTGGCGCTATTCCGTTCGGCATCATCTTCGGCACCCTCGCCGCTGGCGCCGGCCTGTCTGCCTGGCAGACGCTGGGCATGTCGCTGCTGGTGTTCGCCGGTTCGTCCCAGTTCATCGCGATTACCCTGCTCGGCGGCGGCGCCGGGGCGGCGGTGGTGCTGCTGACGACCTTCGTGGTCAACCTGCGCCACGCGCTCTACAGCGCCACCCTGCAGCCCTTCGTGCGCCACCTGCCGGCCCGCTGGCGGATGCCGCTGGCCTTCTGGCTGACCGACGAAGCCTTTGCCGTGGTTCAGCACCGCTATGCCGAGCAGGACGAATCGCCGCACAAGCACTGGTACTTCCTGGGTGCGGCCCTGGCCATGTACCTGAACTGGCAGCTTTGCACCCTGATAGGCGTGCTCTTTGGCCAGGCAGTGCCCAACCTCGCGGCATGGGGGCTGGACTTCGCCATGCTCGCCACCTTCATCGGCATCGTCGTGCCCATGCTGCGCAACAAGCCCCAGGTGGCTGCCGCGCTTGTAGCGGGCGCGGTGGCGCTGGCCTGCCAGGGCCTGCCCTACAAGCTGGGCCTGATGGCTGCCGCCCTCAGTGGCATCGCCGTGGGTGTGGTGCTGGAGCGTCGCTATCGTCTCGATCTGATGGGGGAGGGCATCTCATGCAAACCTGGAGCCTGATCCTTGGCATGGCGGCGATCACTTTCGCCATCCGCTACAGCCTGTTCGCCTGGCCGAACCTGAGCTTCCCGCCGTTGGTGCGCCAGGGCCTGCACTACGTGCCGACCGCCGTGCTCACCGCCATCGTCGTACCGGGCATGCTGATGCCCGACGGCCAGCACGTCCACCTGGCTCTGGACAACGCCTACCTGCTGGCAGGCCTGGGGGCGATTTTGATCGCCGCCCTGAGTCGCCACCTGCTGGCGACCATCCTCGGTGGCCTGGTGCTGTTTTTCCTGCTGCGCTGGGCGCTAGGGCAACTGCCGATCTAAGCGGTCGCTCCGGCGAGTGCTCTCTGTGGGGGCGAATTCATTGGCTCTGTCTGCATGACGTGTTGCAAGCAGCGGCGTTGCCCGTAGGAGCTGGCTTGCCAGCGAATGGCCCCGTTTCGCTGGCAAGCCAGCTCCTACAAGGCTCTTGGCACGCTGGTAAGTCTCTCGCAACAGCTAACGCAGACAGAGCCATTGAAATCGCCCCTATCGGCTTCGTGTGCTGGCTTTCGCGGAAATGGTGCAAAGATCTTTCTGGTGAATGTGGCTTTCGGCCAGTGTCTTGCTGTCCAATCAGCGACGTGTGCCATGAGCGCACGAGGCTATTCCACTGCCAACCACCAGGTACCAAGGAAGATGAGCCAACACTCGCAATTCGCCCTGCTGGGCACACGGCGGTTCCTGCCGTTCTTCGTGACCCAGCTGCTCGGCGCGTTCAATGACAATATCTTCAAGCAGTCGCTGATCCTCGCGATCCTCTACAAACTCGCCATTTCCGGCGACAAGAGCGTTTTCACCAACCTCTGCGCGCTGCTGTTCATCCTGCCGTTTTTCCTCTTCTCTGCCCTCGGTGGCCAGTTCGGCGAGAAGTTCGCCAAGGATGCACTGATCCGCGCCATCAAGCTGGCCGAGGTGGCCATCATGGCGGTGGGCGCTCTGGGGTTTTTCTTCGATAGCTTGCCGCTGCTGTTCCTGGCGCTGTTCGCCATGGGTACCCATTCGGCGCTGTTCGGCCCGGTGAAGTATTCGATCCTGCCGCAGGTGCTGCGGGAGGATGAGCTGGTGGGCGGCAACGCCCTGGTAGAAATGGGCACTTTCCTGGCCATCCTCGCCGGCACCATCAGCGCCGGCCTCATGATGTCCGCCGAGCGCTACGAGCCGATCGTCGCTTGCGCCATCGTCCTCACCGCGAGCCTGGGGTACCTGGCCAGCCGCGGCATTCCCCGGGCGGCGGCGGCCCTGCCGGAACTTGCGCTTGATTGGAACATCTTCCGCCAGTCCTGGCAGATCATGCGCCTGGGTCTTGGTCAGCGGCCTTCGGTTTCGCGCTCGCTGGTGGGCAACTCCTGGTTCTGGTTCCTCGGTGCCGTCTACCTGACGCAGATTCCGGCCTATTCCAAGGAGTTGCTGCACGGTGACGAGAGTGTCGTGACCCTGATCCTCACCGTGTTCTCGGTGGGCATTGCGCTGGGCTCGATGCTCTGTGAGCGGCTTTCGGGCGGAAAGGTGGAAATCGGTCTGGTGCCCTTCGGCTCCATTGGCCTGACCCTGTTCGGCTTGCTGCTCTGGTGGCATTCCGGCGAGTTCCCGCAGGACGCCGTCCCCCATGACTGGCTGGCGCTGCTGGGCCACGGCCAGGCCTGGCTGATCCTCGCCGACATCCTCGGCATCGGCCTGTTCGGTGGTTTCTACATCGTGCCGTTGTATGCCCTGATCCAGTCGCGTACGGCGGAGAACGAGCGGGCACGGGTGATTGCCGCGAACAACATCCTCAATGCGCTGTTCATGGTGGTCTCGGCAATTGCCTCGATCCTTTTCCTCAGCGTCGCCGGGCTGTCGATCCCGGAGCTGTTCCTGGTTGTGTCGCTGATGAACATCGCGGTGAATAGCTACATCTTCAAGATCGTGCCGGAGTTCACCATGCGCTTCCTGGTCTGGCTGCTTGGCCATTCCATGTACCGCGTGGAGCACAAGGGCCTGGAGGCGATCCCGGAGGAAGGTCCGGCGGTGCTGGTGTGCAATCACGTGTCCTTCGTCGATGCCCTGCTCATCGGCGGGGCTGTGCGGCGGCCGGTGCGCTTTGTCATGTATTACAAGATCTACCAGCTGCCGGTGCTGAACTTCGTCTTCCGCACCGCTGGCACCGTGCCCATCGCTGCGCGGCATGAAGACCTGCTGGTCTATGACGCAGCCTTCAAGCGCATCGCCGAGTACCTGCGCAACGGCGAGGTGGTGTGCATCTTCCCCGAAGGCAAACTGACCTCCGACGGAGAACTGAACGAGTTCAAGAGCGGCATAGAGCGCATTCTGGAAGAGAACCCGGTGCCGGTGATTCCCATGGCGCTGCAGGGGCTTTGGGGCAGCTTCTTCAGCCGCGACCCGGCCAAGGGTGTGTTCCGGCGCTTCTGGTCACGCATTCGTCTGGTGGCGGGTGCTCCGTTGTCACCGGATCGGGTCGACCGCCAGACCCTGCAGCTGCAGGTGGCCGAGCTGCGAGGTGATGCCCGGTGAATGAAAAAAAGCCGCGCATTGCGCGGCTTTTTTCATTTTGGGTGTCAGTGGCTGAGCTTGAGGCCGATCAAGCCACAAACGATCAGCGCGACGCTGAGCAGACGCACCAGCGCCATGGACTCGCCGAACAGGATGACACCGGCGATTACTGTGCCAACTGCGCCGACGCCGGTCCAGATGGCGTAGGCCGTGCCCAGGGGCAGTTCTTTCATGGCCAGGCCGAGAAGGCCCAGGCTGACGAGCATGGCGGCAACAGTGAGGGCTGTGGGGAGAGGCTTGCTGAAACCGTCGGTGTACTTGAGACCGACGGCCCAACCCACCTCGAACAGGCCGGCGAAGAAGAGAATGATCCAGGACATGTGACCTCCAGAGAGACGACAGATTGAGCTGGGGCCGTCCCCGGTGAGCACTCGCAGAGTGGTAAGGTCGTCCTTACGTTGCGCAATATTTTGCACATCCTGGCCGACCGGACAAGTCCGCTCGGCGGAGTGGCTCGGGAATTACTGCTGTTCGGCCCGGGGGCCGTCGTCCATGCGCCGATAGATCGCGGCGAGCAGGGAGCCTGAGAGGTTGTGCCAGAGACTGAACAGTGCGCTGGGGACCGCCGCCAGGGGCGAGAAGTGTGCGCTGGCCAGGGCAGCGCCAAGGCCGGAGTTCTGCATGCCGACTTCGATGGAAAGCGTCTTGCGCTGGGCCAGCGGCAGTCCGAAGACACGCCCGACCAGGTAACCCAGGGTCAGGCCCATGCTAAACATGATCAGCCCGAGCAAGGGGACGATCCACTGGGTCAACGGTAGGAACCAGGCCGGCAGGTAGAAGGCCAGCACGGCGAACAGCAGAATCCACAGGGCAAATGTGTTGCCGACGAAACGGTTGAGGGCAGCGAGGGCGCGCTTGGTCATTCCTTGGCCTCATCGTGAAAGCGGCCGGGGGGGGGCCGCGCGCGGGGGGGTGAGACGCCCCTGGGGAAAAAATTCCCACCCCCGGCGGAGAATTCCG
>NZ_JASATC010000071.1:0-18468 GCF_038440135.1 Pseudomonas sp. OTU5201
TGGCTATGTCTGCATTGCGTGTTGCAGGCAGCTGTATTGCCCGTAGGAGCTGGCTTGCCAGCGAATGGCCCCGTTTCGCTGGCAAGCCAGCTCCTACAAGGCTCTTGGCCGAATGGGAAATTTCTCGCAACAGCTAACGCAGACATAGCGAATTCATTCGCCAAGGGCGGCGCATCTTCCCTTGGCCCCCGTACAGCCAATAGTTCAGCCCTTCACGGCCGACAGCAGCTTCTTCACCAGGCCCACCCCAGCCAGCACCAGGGCGCCTGAGACGATGCCCGCCAGACCATCGACCAGTATCTGCACCAGCCAGGCGAAGCCGCCAGACGCTGCCAGTACCGGTTCCAGCAGGTGATGGGCGGCTGGAATGCCGTGGAGGATGATGCTGCCACCCACCAGGAACATGGCGGCAGTGCCCAGCACCGACAGCCCTTTCATCATCCAGGGGGCGGCAACGAGGATGGCTCGTCCAATGGCCTGGGCCGCGGAGCTGGCCTGACGGACCAGATAGAAGCCCAGGTCGTCCAGCTTCACGATGCCGGCCACCAGGCCATACACACCCACCGTCATGATCGCCGCGATGCCGACCAGCACCGCCACCTGCTTGCCGAAGGTGGCGTCGGCAACGGTGCCCAGGGTGATCACGATGATCTCGGCGGAGAGGATGAAGTCGGTGCGAATCGCCCCCTTGATCTTGTCCTTCTCCATGGCCACCAGGTCCACCGCCGGATTGGCCACGGCTTCGGCCAGCTCTGCATGATGCTGGGCGTCTTCCTCATGGCTGTGCAGCCACTTGTGCGCCAGCTTCTCGAAGCCCTCGA
The DNA here is from genome assembly GCF_038440135.1 of Pseudomonas sp. OTU5201. Classification (NCBI taxonomy): domain Bacteria; kingdom Pseudomonadati; phylum Pseudomonadota; class Gammaproteobacteria; order Pseudomonadales; family Pseudomonadaceae; genus Pseudomonas; species Pseudomonas sp. OTU5201. The sequence goes on from NZ_JASATC010000071.1 coordinate 822, forward strand.
AGCAGAGGAAGGCGCCACCCAGCATCAGCAGCGGGATCACCGCCCAGGGCGCGAAGGCGCTGATCAGCAAGGCCGCCGGCACCAGGATGGCCTTGTTCACCATCGAGCCCTTGGCCACCGCCCAGACCACCGGCAGCTCGCGCTCGGCACTCACGCCGCTGACCTGCTGGGCGTTCAGCGCCAGGTCATCGCCCAGTACGCCGGCGGTCTTCTTCGCCGCGACTTTGGTCATTACCGAGACGTCATCGAGCAGGGTGGCGATGTCGTCGATCAGGGTCAGCAGGCTGGCTCCGGCCATGGTGGGTCCTTGCAGAGGGGAATTCGGGGCACTGAGGCTCAGCGCAGGCGAACTACAGACAAAAACGCCCCGCCGGTCAACCCGGCGGCGCTTTTCTGCCGGAAGGCTCGCGTTCCCCGCTGACCACTTCCATGTCGGTGCGCTTGGCCTTGGGCTTGATCAGACTGAAGTCGATCAGTGCCTTGGGCTGGTAGGGATCGCCGATCAGCAGCGGGCGCGGCTGGAAGGCGGCGTTGACCAGGCTGCGGCTGGGGTCGAAATCGTCGAAGCCGATGCCGGCCAGGTCCGCCCAGGTGTGGATGAAGCTGGAGCTGCTATAGGGCCTGTCGAGGCTGGCGCCCAGCTCCTGCGGGTGCCCGGCGCGCCACTGCGGAGAGCGCCAGAGCATGAAAGGGATGGTGTACATGGGCGCGGTGGGCGCGGCTTCGTTGCGCCCCAGCACCTCGGGCTGCTCCGGGTCGAACACCGCCTCGCCGTGGTCGGAAAGGTAGAGCAGGAAGCCGTTGGCGCGACTGCCGGAGAAGCGCTCGATCAGGCTGGACACCACATGGTCATTGAACAGCACGGCATTGTCGTAGCTGTTGTAGGTGGGCAACTGGTCGTCGGTGACGTTGGCCGGTACGCCCCGGCGGTCGGTGAAGTGCTCGTATGCCGGCGGGTAGCGGTACTGGTAGCTCATGTGGGTGCCCAGCAGGTGCACGACGATGAACTTGCGCGGCGCGGGGTCGGCCAGCACCTTCTCGAACGGCGGCAGCACGTCGTCGTCGTACTGGCGGGCGTTCTGGTTGCGGTTGTTGTTCAGGTAGAACTGCTCGTCCGCCTGCTTGGAGAAGGTGGTGAGCATGGTGTTGCGCTTGGTCAGGGTCTGCTGGTTGGTGATCCAGTAGGTCTTGTAGCCGGCCTGTTTCATCATGTTCAGCAGCGACGGCTTGGTCAGGTAGAGGTCCGGGTTGCGCTCGTCGGCGAAGGTCAGCACCTGCTGCAGGGCTTCGATGGTGTAGGGGCGCGGGGTGATGACGTTGTCGAACACGTCCAACTGGTCGCGGATGCGGTCGAGGTTCGGCGTGGTCGCGCGCGGGTAGCCGTAGAGGCTCATGCGCTGGCGGTTGGTGGACTCGCCTATGACCAGCACCAGGGTGGCGGGCAGCCCGGCATTGGCATCCTTGAGGTTGGCCAGCGGCGCGATCTGCGCATTGCCTTCGAGCAGGTCATGCATGTCCGCCAGTTGCCGGCTGTACTGGCGGTATCCCACCAGCAATTGCCAGGGCACCGCTGGCTCCATGCGCTTCTCGACGCTGTCGCGAGCGGCCTCGAATGTGTCGTTGCCCAGCCCCTGCTTGACCACCGGATAACCCACCAGCGCTGCCAGCAGTGCCAGGCTCACCGCCACCGCCCGGCTGCGGGGCAGATGGACCGGGCGCAGGCGAGTCCAGAGCAGCACGGCGCCGAGGGCGTAGCCGAGGAAGGCCGGCACCATCCACCAGGCGAAGTACTGGCTGAGGTATTCCGAGCCTTCGGCCACGTTCGATTCGAACATGATGAAGATCACGCTCTGGGAGAACTCCTGGCCATAGACCAAGAAGTAGCCGAAGGCCGGCAGCGAAGCCAGCCAGAGCAGCAGGCCGAGGCCGGCGGCGATGCCGCGGGTGCGCTGCGGGAAGAGCAGCACGGGGATCAGCCACAGGCCACTGAGCAGGAAGGCCTGGCGGAAACCGCTGAAGCCGCTGGTGCCCGTGACCTGGATCAGCAGCTGGGTGACGCCCGAGAAATACCAGAAGAACAGGAAGAGCCAGCCCAGGCCGGCCCAGTCGAATCGCCGTTCCCCGGCCTTGTGTACATCGAAATTCATAAATCCGCCCCAAGTCGAGCCTTGACCAGTCGAGTTGGCCGAAAAGCAGGGACTATGACTGCGTAATCGTGAAAAGTTCGTCAAACATCGGCTGAAAGGGCCAGATCAGGTCGCGTCGCCGAGGCAGGGTCGAACGTGGAAACCGGCCGGCGGAAAACCCCGCCGGCCGGCGAGTGGGCTCAGAAGTCCAGGCTCAGCGCCAGGTTGACGCCCTGCTGGGTGTCGTCCTCGCCCTTGCGCCAGTTGTAGCCGCCACGCAGCGCGAGGTCCGGCGCCAGTTGCTGGCTGAAGCCGAGGGTGACCCGGTTCAGGTGATCCTGCGGGGTGAAGCCCTCGAGGGTGAAGCGGTTGCCGGGCAGGCTGTTGAGCGACAGGGTCAGGTCCTGGGTGTCGTCCTCGTACTCGCGCTCGAAGGCGTACTCGGCGAACAGCTGGGTGGCGCTGCCGAATGCGTACTTGCCTTGGAGGCCGGCGCCCAGCCGCTTGGAGTCGCGCTTCTGGTCGTCGTAGTTCAGCGAAGTGGCGCTGGCGCCATCCTCGGCGTAGCCGTCGACCTCTACCCGCGCGTAGTCGGCGCTGACGAAGGGCGACAGGTGCCAGGGGCTGTCGGCCTGCTGGGCGATGTCGTAACCCAGGCGCGCACCGAACGCCCACAGGTGGCCGTCGGTATCGCCCTTCTCGCTGCGCGTACCGCCGCCCAGGGCGAACTTGCGCTTCAGGTCGTCATAGTCGAGGTAGCCGCCGGTCAGCGCGGCATCGGCCCACCAGCGGTTCTGCTGGTACTGCACGAAGGCGGTGGCCAGGTAGCTGTTCAGGTTGTAGTCGGAATCCTCGGCACCCGCCTCCAGCTCCTGCTGGTAGAAGCCGGCCGCGATGCCGGCACGCCAGGCATCGTCGATCCGGTAGCTGCCGCCTAGGGTGAGGTTGTAGCCATAGCCATCGCCGCTGGCCGCACTGTCCTGGGAGTCGAAGTCCAGGTGCTGGCCACCGCCCGCGACGAAGCTGCGCCACTGGCCGACGTTCTGCCAGCTCTCCCAGTCCGCTTGCCACTGGTTGCGCAGTTCATCCTGGTAGGCACGCAGGGTGCCGTGGGCCATTTCCGGCAGCAGGGTCACTTCCCAGGGCGCCGCCAGCAGCGAATAGGCGTAGTCGGCGATCAGCAGCTGGCCGGCGATGGTCGGGTGCACGCTATCGTTGAACAGCAACTTGGTTGGATCCGGCGAGGTACCGTTGAGGCCGTAGGTGGGGTTGCCGACGCAACCGTCGCCGCTGAAGCAGGTGCCGATCAGATCCTGGTCGGTGGCCAAGCCAAAAGCACCGGGGTTGGCCAGGCCCTCCTTGAGCAGCAGGGGAATGTTCAGCGGGATGATGTTGGCGTTCACCTGGCCCAGTTGCGCGGCCAGTTCGGTGTTGAAGGTGGTGCTGAGCTGAGTCGCGAAGGACTGGATCGGGCTGCCGTACGTCGCCGGAGTCAGCCCCAGATCGGGCAACAGCCAGACCATGATGTAGCGGGCGCCAGCCTGCTGCAGGGCCTCCACGCTGTCGACCAGGCGCCCCGCGGCCTGGCGGGCCTGGAGATCATTGAGGATGCGCCCCTGGAGGAAGTCGTTGCCGCCACCGGTGAGGTAGTAGAGGGCATTCGGATCAGCGCTCAGCCCCTGGCTCGCACGGTCCACCAGGTAGCCATCACGGCTGCGCAGTACGGTGCCGTTGCGCTCGACCACCGAGCCGCCCGACGCGGTGATCGAGTCGAATATCTGGTCGGTGCGGTAGCCGCCGACCGCCCAGTTGTTGCCATCGGCAATGCCCTGCTGGGCGTTGATCGGCGACGTGGAGGCACCAAGGTCTCCAGGCGCAATGCCGAGACTGCCGCCGAGTAGCATGGGGGCGGTCGCGCCGAAGATCTCGCCGCTGCCGTTCTGGTACGTCGGGCCAACGCGGTTGGTGAATCGTGAGGTGCTGCCGGCAGGGCCACCGGGATCTGGGAACTGCCCGGCGTCGCTGAGACTGTCGCCGAACACCACCAAGGTGGAATAGGGGGAAGGAGCCGCCTGTAATGCAGTGGATAGCGTGGTCAGCAGGCAGGCTGCCACGAGTGGCTTGAGCGCCATTCTGGTCATGCTACTTACTCCGTGATTGTTCTTATTGTCTGGAGGCACGAAAGTACCAAAAAGCCCGAGCACGCCCAAGGCTCATTCCATGGCCCTGCCTCAGCGGATCAGCATAGACCGGAAAAACTCGATGGCCTTCAGATGCCGCATGGCGCAGGGGCCTGCATTGCGCGCATGTTCGCGATGCCTTCACGGGCTACTGTAGGTCGCTGCCAACTATCGACTTGAAGGCGTTGATCGCGGCGCTTTGAGCTTCAGGCCAGCTGTTGTTCGCCGGTGCTGCGGTCGCCGTCATTATCGCGGGTGGCAGAGACGCGCCAGGGCTTGCTGCGCTCCCCATTGAGAGCTACCCGGCTGCCGCCCACCTGCTCACCGGGCAGCAGCTCCAACTGCGCCGGGCGCGAGGGCAGGCGGTTCAACTGGTCGACCAGTTGTTCCAATTCGCGCAGGTTGAGGAGTTGGCCGGTTTCGCCGGGGAAGGCCATGGCCAGTTCGCGTTCGCTGGCGATGCTGGAGCTATCAAGTCCCTCCAGCTTGCCTTCCACCACGATGACGTCGAGCTGGCCATCGGACAGATCCTGTTGCGGCAGGTAGGCGCGGGAGGTAACGAAGCCGCGATCCAGGTAGTAGTCGGTGATGACTTTCAGCAGTTCATTGAGCTGCGCGACGCCGAGGCAACGATCCGCATAGGGCTCCAGCAGTTGCTGTCGAACCTCGGCATTGAGGTGTTCAGCGCCTTCCAGGTCGATGCGACGTATTTCGAAGCAGCGGCCCTCTTCGACTGGAGAGGGCGGGGCGGCTTCCACACCTTTGCCTGGAAGCTGTTGCAGTTCTTCCAGCCGCTTCTGCTGCTCCTGCAGCAGGCGCTCCTGGCGGTCGCGAATCAGGTCGCGATCGCCGGGCGACACATCAGCGCCGGCCAGACCGTGGGCGCCGACCATGAACAGGCTGAGTACTACGACATCCAGTTTCAGGCGACACACGCTGGGCAGTTCCTTGGCAATGGGCCGGGAATGGAAAGGGCGCCATTGAAAACAACTGAGCCAGTGCGGTATGCCAGCGAACCCTGATCAGGTCGCTGGAAATTTCCTGATTGATTGTATGAAGCCCTGAACAGGGCCTCGGCGTATCGCACCCGCACCGCTGACGGGTGCGCACGACGCACTACGGCACGAAGCGAGCACATGAAGGCTGAAACGGGCAGAGCCTTCCGGGCCGACCTTGCCCCAAACGAAAACGCCCCCGCAGGCAGGGCCGGCGGGGGCGTTTTCAGCAGCGGGTCGAGTTAGACCTTGGTGCGCTCGTAGCGCTTGCGGTCGTTCTCGTTCAGCATTTTCTTGCGCAGGCGGATGGACTTCGGTGTCACTTCCACCAGTTCGTCGTCGGCGATGAATTCCAGCGCCTGTTCCAGGGTGAACTTGATCGGCGGAACCAGGGCGATGACTTCGTCCTTGCCGGAAGCACGCATGTTGTCGAGCTTCTTGCCCTTGGTGGGGTTGATCACCAGGTCGTTGTCACGGCTGTTGATGCCGCACAGCTGGCCTTCGTAGATCTCGTCGCCCGGGGCGAGGAACAGCTTGCCGCGGCTCTGCAGGGTTTCCAGCGAGTAGGTCAGTGCGGTGCCGGTGGCCATGGAGACCAGTACGCCGTTCTGACGGTTGCTGACTTCGCCGGCCTTGATCGGGCCGTAGTGGCTGAAGGTCGAGGTCAGGATGCCGGTACCCGAGGTCAGGGTCAGGAAGTTGTTACGGAAGCCGATCAGGCCACGCGCCGGGATGGTGTATTCCAGGCGAACGCGGCCCTTGCCGTCGGGGATCATGTTGGTCAGATCGCCCTTGCGCAGGCCCATCTGCTCCATCACCGAGCCCTGGTGCTGCTCTTCGATGTCGATGGTGACGTTCTCGTAAGGCTCCTGCTTCTCGCCGTCCTTCTCGATGATCACCACTTCCGGGCGGCCGACGGCCATCTCGAAGCCTTCGCGGCGCATGGTTTCGATCAGTACGGAGAGGTGCAGCTCGCCACGGCCGGAGACCTTGAACTTCTCGGCGGATTCGCCGGCTTCAACGCGCAGGGCGACGTTGTGCAGCAGTTCCTTGTCCAGACGGTCCTTGATGTTGCGGCTGGTGACGAACTTGCCTTCCTTACCGGCGAACGGCGAGTCGTTGACCTGGAAGGTCATGCTCACGGTCGGCTGGTCAACGGTCAGCGGCGGACGCGCTTCGACGTTCTGCGGGTCGCACAGGGTGTCGGAGATGAACAGCTCTTCCATGCCGCTGACGCAGACGATGTCGCCGGCTTCGGCTTCAGCCACTTCCACGCGCTGCAGGCCGGAGTGACCCATGATCTTCAGGATACGGCCGTTGCGCTTGGTGCCGTCGTCGCTGATGGCGACTACCTGGGTGTTGGCCTTGACGCGGCCACGAGCGATGCGGCCAATGCCGATTACGCCGAGGAAGCTGTTGTAGTCCAGCTGCGAGATCTGCATCTGGAACGGACCGTCGACGTCTACGTCCGGTACCGGTACGTGGTCGATGATGGCCTGGAACAGGGCATCCATGTTGTCGTCCATCTTCTCGTGGTCCAGACCGGCGATGCCGTTCAGGGCGCTGGCATAGACGATCGGGAAGTCCAGCTGCTCGTCGGTGGCGCCGAGGTTGTCGAACAGGTCGAAGATCTGGTCGATGACCCAGTCAGGACGCGCGCCCGGACGGTCGATCTTGTTCACTACCACGATCGGACGCAGGCCGGCCTTGAAGGCCTTCTGGGTCACGAAGCGGGTCTGCGGCATGGGGCCGTCCTGCGCGTCGACCACCAGCAGTACGGAGTCGACCATGGACATCACGCGCTCAACCTCGCCACCGAAGTCGGCGTGGCCGGGGGTGTCGACGATGTTGATGTTGTAGCCGTTCCACTTGATGGCGGTGTTCTTCGCCAGGATGGTAATGCCGCGCTCTTTTTCCTGGTCGTTGGAGTCCATCACGCGCTCGCTTTCCGCTTCTTTGCGGTCGAGGGTGCCGGACAGCTTCAGGAGCTTGTCCACCAGGGTGGTCTTGCCATGGTCGACGTGGGCGATGATGGCGATGTTGCGGAGTTTTTCGATCACGTTTGTATCTCGATCAGTGGATTCGGTGTGCCGCGAAGTCTAAGCGGCTGATATGAACTAACGGCGTATCAGGCGGCCCGATGGTCGGGAGGGCGATGGCGGATGCTGCCGCCAAACAGCCCGGGCTGTTTAGGCCGGGCGATAAACGCGCACATTGGCGTGTCCCTCGCTGAGCAGGTGATGGGCATGCAGACGACTCATCACACCCTTGTCGCAATACAGGAGGTACTGGCGGTTGGCGTCCAGTTCCTTGAAACGGTTGTTGATCGCATAGAACGGCAGGGGCTGCACTTCGATGCCTGGCAGCTCCAGCGGATCGTCTTCCTGGGCATCAGGGTGGCGGATGTCGAGGACGATCTGCCCTGGCAGGGCCTCGCGCACCTCTTCCACGGCCACGTCCTGGCCCAGTTCGTCGATCACCCGGTCGATGGGCACCAGGCGCGCACGTTCCAGGGCGCGTTCGAGGATGGCCATGTCGAACTGCGCTTCCTCGTGCTCGATGCGGCCGATCTTGGCCTTGGTGGTCGGGTTCACCGAGATCACGCCGCAGTATTCGGGCATGTGCTTGGCGAACTCGGCGGTGCCGATGCGGTTGGCGGTGTCGATGATGTCCTGCTTGTGGCTGGCGATCAGCGGGCGCAGCACCAGCATATCGGTGGCCGAGTCGATAACCGAGAGATTCGGCAGGGTCTGGCTGGACACCTGGGAAATGGCTTCGCCGGTGACCAGCGCGTCCAGGGTCAGCCTGCGCGCCATGTGAGTGGAAGCGCGCAGCATCATGCGCTTGAGCACGACGCCCATCTGGCTGTTGTCGACCTTGCTGAGGATCTCGCCGACCACTTCCTCGAAGGGCACGCTGATGAACAGCACGCGCTGGGAACGGCCGAACTTTTCCCACAGGTAGTGGGCGACTTCCATCACGCCCAGTTCGTGGGCACGGCCGCCGAGGTTGAAGAAGCAGAAGTGGGTCATCAGGCCGCGGCGCATCATCTGGTAGGCGGCGACGGTGGAGTCGAAGCCGCCGGACATCAGTACCAGGGTCTGCTCCAGGGAGCCCAGCGGGTAGCCGCCGATGCCGTCGTGCTGGTGGTGGATGACGAACAGGCGCTGGTCGCGCACTTCCATCCGCACTTCCACTTCCGGGTTCTTCAGGGAGATGCCGGCCGCGTTGCACTCCTGGCGCAGGCGGCTGCCAACGTGGCGCTCCAGCTCCATGGACGTGAACTCATGCTTGCCCGCACGCTTGCAGCGCACGGCAAAGATCTTGCCGGGAATCTGGTCGGCGTAGTGCAGCTTGCACTTCTCCAGTACATCGTCGAAGTCGCCCAGCGGGTACTCGTGCACTTCAAGGAAGTGGGTGATGCCGGGGACGCACGTCAGCCGCTCGATCATTTCGCGCAGGAGCTTCGGCTCGGTCTGGCGAGTCTGGACTTCAAGGTTGTCCCAAACGCCGGTCACCTCGAGCTCCGGGTCCAGGTCTTTCAGGACCGCGCGGATGTTCTTCGAGAGCTGACGGATGAAATGCTTGCGCACCGGCCGGCTCTTGATGGTGATTTCCGGGAAGACTTTGACGATGAGTTTCATGAAAAACAGCGCGAGGGCAGCGGCCGAAAAAGAGGGGCGCGGATTATAGCGGAAATTGTTCAAGCTTTGACCAAAATCATTCAGCAAAGCTCGCTACGCACCAAAATGGATCACGCGCACCACGACAGGCACGAAAACAGTGCGCAAAAGTGTGCACAATCGGAGCAAAGCCCCCGCCAACCGTGAGTTTTGGGGCCCCTGCCCATTCCAGGGCACTGGCACGCAATTTGCTCCCTTGTGAGGCAGGTCGCCCTGGCGGACTATCCCGCTCCGGCTTCACCCCGAATTTTTTGGGAGGCAAGGTTCCTGCCCCCGACCACCTGGAGGACAACATGTCGAAGTCGCTTCAACTGATTAAAGAACACGACGTGAAGTGGATTGATCTGCGCTTCACCGATACCAAAGGCAAGCAGCAGCACGTGACCATGCCGGCCCGTGACGCCGATGACGAATTCTTCGAGCACGGCAAGATGTTCGACGGTTCCTCCATCGAAGGTTGGAAAGGCATCGAAGCCTCCGACATGATCCTGCTGCCGGACGACAGCACCGCCGTGCTCGATCCGTTCACCGAAGAGCCGACCCTGATCCTGGTCTGCGACATCATCGAGCCGAGCACCATGCAAGGCTACGACCGCGACCCGCGTGCAATCGCCCGCCGCGCCGAGGAGTTCCTCAAGAGCACCGGTATCGGTGACACCGTATTCGTAGGTCCGGAGCCGGAGTTCTTCATCTTCGACGAAGTGAAGTTCAAGTCCGACATCTCCGGCTCCATGTTCAAGATCTTCTCCGAGCAGGCTTCCTGGAACACCGACGCTGACATCGAAGGCGGCAACAAAGGCCACCGTCCGGGCGTCAAAGGCGGCTACTTCCCGGTACCGCCGGTCGACCACGACCACGAAATCCGTACCGCCATGTGCAACGCCCTGGAAGAAATGGGCCTGGTCGTGGAAGTTCACCACCACGAAGTGGCAACTGCCGGCCAGAACGAAATCGGCGTGAAGTTCAACACCCTGGTTGCCAAGGCTGACGAAGTTCAGACCCTGAAGTACTGCGTGCACAACGTGGCTGACGCTTACGGCAAGACCGTGACCTTCATGCCGAAGCCGCTGTACGGCGACAATGGTTCGGGCATGCACGTTCACATGTCCATCTCCAAAGATGGCAAGAACACCTTCGCTGGCGAAGGCTATGCCGGCCTGTCCGATACCGCCCTGTACTTCATCGGCGGCATCATCAAGCACGGTAAGGCCCTGAACGGCTTCACCAACCCGTCGACCAACTCCTACAAGCGTCTGGTCCCGGGCTTCGAAGCCCCGGTAATGCTGGCCTACTCCGCCCGCAACCGTTCCGCCTCGATCCGCATCCCGTACGTGAACAGCCCGAAAGCCCGCCGTATCGAAGCGCGCTTCCCGGACCCGGCTGCCAACCCCTACCTGTGCTTCGCAGCTCTGCTGATGGCCGGTCTGGACGGCATCCAGAACAAGATTCACCCCGGCGATGCCGCTGACAAGAACCTGTATGACCTGCCGCCGGAAGAGGCCAAGGAAATCCCGCAGGTTTGCGGCAGCCTGAAAGAGGCGCTGGAAGAGCTGGACAAGGGCCGCGCGTTCCTGACCAAGGGCGGCGTGTTCAGCGACGACTTCATCGATGCCTACATCGAGCTGAAGAGCGAAGAAGAAATCAAGGTGCGCACCTTCGTGCACCCCCTGGAATACGACCTGTACTACAGCGTCTGATCCAGTTGTGACCGCGCAAGCGGCATGATTGAGAGGCCTCCTTCGGGAGGCCTTTTTTATGAAGAATACCCGGAGCGTGACCCTACGGTAGGTTGGCGTAGAGCGCAGCGAAACCCAACGATTGGCGGCGCGACCCGGCATACACGCGACCTGAAAGTCCGCTTTGTTGGGTTTCATACCTCTACCCAACCTAAGCGCGCTCCGCTCAAACCCCTCTTTCCGCCAGGTCGCCCCGCTCTTCCGGCGGTTCGGCGCGCGACTGGCGCATCCGGTTGAGCTGGACCTTCAGGGGCGGCATCGCCAGCCCCAGACCCGCAGCCCCACCTCGATGAAGAACAGCACGAATAGCGCGGTGAAAACCACCGCCGTGGCATTTGCCAGAGTGCTCAGGCAGAGCGCCGAGTGCTCACCGAGACCGTCGATCAGCCGGGAGGCATGAGCCGCCTCGCCAAGAGTGGCCAGGCTGCCGATCAGCCTCAGGGGGCGGAACGCCTGTCGCCGCAGGATATCCAGCGCGCGGATGCGGTGCGGCCCACTGAGCAACGACAGGCAGATGACGAAGAGTCGCATCATACAAAAGCGAGCACTCGCCCCAATCAGACAATAAGTCAGCGGCTAGAGTGACAGCACGCGGCGAGCTCCGTTCGCTCCGGCCAGACCGAGCGAGCAGGTAGCGGCACTTTTCAGAAATGTCCCAACGTGTTGCAGCGCACACCGGTCGTCACGGCGCTGTCGCACAATGCCCGACTTGCCAGCCCGCCGTCTGGGTGCAAGGCTTGGCATGAGCTTCCGGAGACCGCCCCATGCGCCTCATCATTAGTTGTCTGCTGCTGGCCGCCACGCTGCCTGCCGCAGCGCAGATCTACAAGTACACCGACGCAAACGGCAACACGGTGTTTACCAACCAGCCGCCGGATGGTGCCACCAGCGAAAAGGTGGAGTTGCCACCGACTAACGCGATCCAGATACAACCGCCGAGCCAGCCGACCGACGCAGGGGCAAGTGCCGACCGGCAAGCGATCTACCAGGTGGTGGAGCTGACGGATCTCCCTGACGAAGTGGCCCTGCGCGCCAACAATGGCACCTTCAGTGTCGGCGTGCGTCTGGAGCCCAGTCTGCAGCCCGGCCACAGGCTACGTCTGCGCCTGGACGGCCAGCCCTATGGCCAGCCAACCCACGTACCGCGCCTGCAACTGATGAACGTCGACCGCGGCGATCACAGCCTCACGGTGGATGTTCTCTCTGGCACCAATGTGGTGCAGAGTAGCGCTCCCGTCACCTTTACCGTCCAGCGGGTCAACACCAGCAGCCCGGCGCTGCGCCCGCCCGCCCCTACGCCACGGCCCAGCAACTGACCGATGACCCGATTCCTGCTACTCGCCCTCCTGCTCCTTGGCCAGCCCGTGCTGGCCGAGGTCTACACCTACATCGACGATGAAGGTAACCGAGTCTTCACCGACCAGCCCAAGCCGGGCAACGCCAAGCGCCTGGAAATCGCCCCCGCGCCCAACGAAATGAGCGCGCCCACGGATATCCAGCCGCCGCCGCTCTATGCCAAGCCCATTCCCCGCGAACAGGGTTATTTGGTGCTGCGCATTCTGGTACCCGAACCCGATACCACCGTCCGCGATGGCGAAGGCAACCTCATAGTCAGCGCGATGAGTGAGCCCGGCCTGCGCGCCAATCACAGCTACCGCCTGTTGCTGGACGGCAAACCCGTGGGCGAACCGGGCCGCAGCCCGGTATTCCCACTGAAGAACCTGGATCGCGGCACCCACCAGTTGGCGGTGGAAATCGTCGACGAGCAGGGACGCATGGTGGAGCGCACACCCAGCCAACCGGTGCACATCGTGCGCATGTCGCTGTCGCAGAAGCGCCAGGCGCGCCCCTGCGAGAAGGACGACTACGGCGTGCGCCCGGAATGCCCGTTGAAGGACAAACCTGAAGAAGAGGACGACGACATCGCCATCCTGCCCTTCATCTGAAGGGCAACCACCCAGCGATACCCGACAACATTCCCATGGGTATCGCTGCACGTCCCGCACGCAATGACGCCAGCTCGCACCATTTCGGTGCGCCACGCTGCACCGCTTTCTATACTCTCCCCATTTTGGTTCACCTCGAACCGGACGATCTGCTCTGAAAAGCGGCCGCCACCGGCATAAATCCTGTTTCAGCGCGACTTTTCAGGGCTTTGGTTTGCTTCTTGCATTTTCCTGTCATCGCCACGAGCGCCGAAGCCATGACCATCAACGACGCCCTGCACCGACTGCTGCTCGACAACCTGACCACTGCGGTGATTCTGCTCAATGCCGACCTGCGTCTTGAGTACATGAACCCGGCGGCGGAAATGCTCCTGGCCGTCAGTGGCCAACGCAGCCATGGCCAGTTCATCAGCGAACTGTTCACCGAATCGCCCGAAGCCCTGGCCTCGCTGCGCCAGGCGGTGGAACAGGCGCACCCCTTTACCAAACGCGAAGCAATGGTCACCTCGCTGTCGGGCCAGACCCTTACCGTGGATTACGCCGTGACCCCCGTGCTCAATCGCGGCGAAACCTTGCTGCTGCTGGAGGTCCACCCGCGTGACCGCCTGCTGCGCATCACCAAGGAAGAGGCGCAGCTGTCCAAGCAGGAAACCACCAAGCTGCTGGTACGCGGCCTCGCCCACGAAATCAAGAACCCCCTCGGGGGCATCCGTGGCGCCGCCCAACTGCTCTCCCGCGAACTGCCGGAGGAGCACCTGAAGGACTACACCAACGTCATCATCGAAGAAGCCGACCGCCTGCGGAACCTGGTGGACCGCATGCTCGGCTCGAACAAGCTGCCGTCGCTGGCCATGACCAACGTCCACGAAGTGCTGGAGCGCGTCTGCAGCCTGGTGGAAGCGGAAAGCCAGGGCGGCATCAATCTGGTGCGCGACTACGACCCGAGCATTCCTGATGTCTTCATCGACAAGGAGCAGATGATCCAGGCCGTGCTCAACATCGTGCGCAACGCCATGCAGGCCCTCTCCGCGCAGAGCGACCTGCACCTTGGCCGCATCACCCTGCGCACGCGCACCCTGCGCCAGTTCACCATCGGCCATACCCGCCATCGCCTGGTGACCAAGGTGGAAATCATCGACAACGGCCCGGGTATCCCGGCCGAGCTCCAGGAAACCATCTTCTATCCCATGGTCAGCGGCCGCCCGGACGGTACCGGGCTGGGCCTGGCCATTGCCCAGAACATCATCAGTCAGCACCAGGGCCTGATCGAGTGTGAAAGCCATCCCGGCCACACCGTCTTCTCGATCTTCCTGCCGCTGGAACAAGGAGCTTCCTCGTCATGAGCCGTAGTGAAACCGTCTGGATCGTCGACGACGACCGTTCCATCCGCTGGGTCCTGGAAAAGGCACTGCAGCAGGAAGGCATGACCACCCAGAGCTTCGAGAGTGCGGACAGCCTGCTTGGGCGCCTCTCCCGGCAACAGCCAGATGTGATCATCTCCGACATCCGCATGCCCGGCGCCAGTGGCCTGGACCTGCTGGCACGCATTCGCGAACTCCACCCGCGCTTGCCGGTGATCATCATGACCGCTCATTCCGACCTGGACAGTGCGGTGGCGTCCTATCAGGGCGGCGCGTTCGAGTATCTGCCCAAGCCGTTCGACGTGGATGAGGCGGTGTCCCTGGTCAAGCGCGCCTTCCAGCACGCCCAGGAACAGCAGGGCCTGGAAGCTCCGGCGCCCCAGACCCGCACCCCGGAGATCATCGGCGAAGCGCCGGCGATGCAGGAGGTTTTCCGCGCCATCGGCCGCCTCAGCCACTCCAACATCACGGTGCTGATCAACGGCGAATCCGGTACCGGCAAGGAACTGGTGGCCCACGCGCTGCACCGACACAGCCCTCGCGCCGCCTCACCCTTCATTGCCTTGAACATGGCAGCAATCCCCAAGGACCTGATGGAATCCGAGCTGTTCGGCCATGAAAAAGGTGCCTTTACCGGCGCGGCTAACCAGCGTCGCGGACGCTTCGAGCAGGCTGACGGTGGCACCCTTTTCCTCGACGAAATCGGCGACATGCCCGCCGACACCCAGACCCGCCTGCTGCGGGTACTGGCCGACGGCGAGTTCTACCGCGTGGGCGGCCACACTCCGGTGAAGGTGGACGTGCGCATCATCGCCGCGACTCACCAGAACCTGGAAAACCTGGTGCAGGCCGGCAAGTTCCGCGAGGACCTGTTCCACCGCCTCAACGTCATTCGCATCCACATCCCGCGCCTGTCCGACCGCCGCGAGGACATTCCGGCCCTGGCCCGGCACTTCCTCGCCCGCGCAGCCCAGGAGCTGGCGGTAGAGCCCAAGCTGCTGAAGAACGAGACCGAGGACTACCTCAAGCACCTGCCCTGGCCTGGCAACGTGCGCCAGCTGGAAAACACCTGCCGCTGGATCACCGTGATGGCCTCCGGTCGCGAAGTCCACGTCGACGACCTGCCGCCGGAACTGCTCACCCAGCCCCAGGACGCCGCACCGGTAACCAACTGGGAGCAGGCCCTGCGCCAGTGGGCCGACCAGGCCCTGGCCCGCGGCCAGTCCGGCCTGCTCGACTCGGCCGTGCCGGCCTTCGAGCGGATCATGATCGAAACCGCCCTCAAGCACACCGCTGGCCGCCGTCGCGACGCCGCCGTGCTGCTGGGCTGGGGCCGCAACACCCTGACCCGGAAGATCAAGGAGCTGGGCATGAAGGTGGACGGCGGAGACGACGACGACGGCGACGACGCCTGATCCCCCTCCGGCGGGGTGCCTTGCGCCCCGCCTCCTGCCCTCTCGCGTGCGCGGCACAGCACACAACCTCCCTCTCACACCAGCCGTCTGCCGCCATCACGCCCGCGCTCCAATGCCACCCACCCCGTCTGAAATGTCTGGTTTTCCAAGAGGTCGTGGACCGCAGTGAATCAGGGCGGGATGCTGCCCTGACCTGAACCAGAGACAGGGTGAAAACCATGCAGTTACATATGGGTGTTCGAAAGGAGGGAGACGTGCTCAGGCTCAAGGCCTTGGAAGGCTGCAGCGACGCCGAGCTGGGGCAAATGCTGCGAACGAAAGGCATCGAAATCGTGGTGGGGCCGATGGAAGATGGCCGCTCTCGCATCGGCGTCCGTTTACCGAAGGGCCTTTCGCTCAAGGTGGAGCGGTTGCGGCACTGCAAGTCCACCGCAGCCTACCTCGCCCCGGATAACCACTGACCTGGCCCCGGCCCCCGCTTCGGCGGGGTCCCTCCCCTCAGACGATCGCCGTGTATTCAGCCAGGAAAAAGGACCATCCCTGGTGCCTGAATCACCTCCCCGCCTCAAAAAAGTGCTTCACGCCTGGGCACTCCCGACGCCGAAGTACCGCCGCCACCGCCCCTCAACTTCGAACTTCACGTCGCTAGAAGGCAGTAATGACGCGGCCTCCAGACAATCGAACGAACTTCTCACGAAGGTTATCAAGAAACTGGCACGCCCCCTGCAATAGACCAGACAACAGCGGTTTTGGGGCCCCTGGTACAGGCAGGCCAGGGAATCCCCACTCTTATGACAGGCAGGCTGACCTCCAGCCGCCACGGCTCCAGAAGAGCCGAAAGCGTTTCAGCGTCGCCATCGGGCGACCAGGTTTCAGGGGGCCTTGGTACAGGCAGGCCGGGGAATCCCCTCTTTTATTCGACAGGCGTACTGCTAAGTCAGCCGCCCGGGCCCTGCGGGGCCCAGTGCAGGACCACGTCGCACGCCACGGCGGGCGACCACCTTTCAGGGGGCCTTGGTACAGGCAGGCCGGGGAATCCCCTCTTTTATGCAAAGGCGCGCTGGTCTCCCAGCCGCCAAGGGCCCCGCAAGGGCCCGGTACAGGACCGCGTCGCTCGCTAAGGCAGGCGACCACCCTTCAGGGGGCCTTGGTACAGGCAGGCCGAGGATTCCCCCTTTCTTATTCGGCGCGTAGGCTGACTTCCAACCGCCAGCGCCCATCCTCCGCGGCACCCTGCCAATCACCCTGCAAGGGCCGCGCCGCGACGAATCGCACCATCACTCCATGGGGCGATCTCAGCACCTTCCAGCTCACCGGTGCGGTGCCCAGGGTCAGTTGTCCCTTGGCGTTCTTCCCGTCCGCCTCCAGCATCAGCGCATAGGCGCCCTCCAGCGCTTCGGCCCGTACCTCGGGCTCATGGTCGAACCAGAGCGTCAAGCCACCCTCGCGCACCTCGATACGCTGCAGGTGCACGGGTTCCGGCGCCGTCAGGCGGCCAAGCATCATTCCCACCAGCACGCCGATCAGGGCAAGGGCGAACAAAAAGCGCGGCCACAGGCTCGGTCGCGGGTCATCATCGGGAGTAGAATGCCGCCCGTCTTCGGGCTCGGGGCCACCCATGTTTCACGTCATCCTGTTTCAACCGGAAATTCCGCCGAATACCGGCAACATTATCAGGCTGTGCGCCAATTCTGGCTGCCACCTTCATCTGATCGAACCACTCGGCTTCGAACTGGACGACAAGCGTCTGCGCCGTGCCGGCCTTGACTACCACGAGTACGCCACGCTCAAGCGCTACAACGACCTGGAAAGCTGCCTGGAAGCCCTCGGCCACCCCCGGGTATTCGCCTTCACCACCAAGGGCACCAAGCTGTTCCATGAGGTGGCCTTCGAGAAGGGCGACGCCTTCCTCTTCGGTCCGGAAAGCCGTGGCCTGCCCCAGGAAGTCCGCGAAAGCCTGCCCCCGGAGCAGCGCCTGCGCCTGCCGATGCGCCCCAACTGCCGCAGCCTGAATCTGTCGAACACCGTGGCCGTTGCAGTTTACGAGGCCTGGCGGCAGCACGATTTCAGTCTGGAGTGAATGGTACAGAGCGTCTTCGGACGTACGTTCTCTGTAAGGGCGAATTCATTGGCTATGTCTGCATGACGTGTTGTAGGCAGCTGCATTGCCCGTAGGAGCTGGCTTGCCAGCGAATGACGGCATTT
>NZ_JASATC010000072.1:0-17918 GCF_038440135.1 Pseudomonas sp. OTU5201
GTTTCGCTGGCAAGCCAGCCCCTACAAGGCTCTTGGCTAGAGGGTAAATCTCTCGCAACAGCTAACGCAGACATAGCGAATGAATTCGCCCCTACAGGTTCCGGTTTAATCCTTCTCCAACGTGGCCAGGTGACCCAGGCTGGCCACGTACTCCTTCGGGTTCTTCCCCAGCAGGCGTCGGAACATGGCGCTGAAGGCACGGCCGCTGCCGTAACCAAGCTCGGTGGCGACCTGTTGCACGCTCTGCCCGGACAACAGGCGGGGCAGGGCCTCAGTCAGCCGCAACTGCTGGCGCCAGTCATTGAAGCTCATGCCCAGTTCGCGGGCGAACAGCCGGGCCAGGGTGCGGCTACTGGCGCCTACCTCCAGTCCCCAATCTTCCAGTGTGCGGTCCTGCTCCGGCGCTTTCAGCAGTGCCAGGCAGATGGCTCGCAGGCGTCGGTCCTCTGGCAATGGCAGGTGCAGGGGCATGTGCTCCAGGGCGGCGATTTCGTGGAGTAACAGCCGTTGCACCAGGGCCCTGTGCTCCTCGGCGTCCATCTCCTCCAGTTGAACGGCGCGCAGGATCAGTTCCCGCAGCAGCGGCGGGACCGCCAGCACGCAGCAGTCGTCAAGGGAGGCGGGAACGGCATCGGCGGCGATGAACAGGGTGCGCATCTGCACCTGTCCGGCCATGAATATCTGGTGCTCCACGCCGGGTGGAATCCACACCGCCTGGGTCGGAGGTATCACCCAGGCGCCGGCTGTCGTGACCAGACGCATCAGGCCGCGTGCGGCGTAGAGGAATTGTGCTTCCTCGTGGCAGTGGCGTTCGACGTGGGCGCCGTCCTGATAGTCGTGGGCAACTGCGCTCAGGCGGTCGTGCTGGTGGAGTCTGATAAGCATTGTCCGATTCGATGACTTCTGTGGCCGGTTGGTTCTTTGTGGACAACCTAGCATGACCCTTCCACCAACAAGAATGTCGCCGTCATGAATCGACCCCGCACCGTTATCCGCTTCATCAACGCCGCCCATGTAATTGACCACATGTTCATGCTCATCTTCCCGGCTGCCGTGCTCGGCATGGGGCGCGACTTCGGTCTTGCCTACGGCGAGCTGATCGGCCTATCGCTCGGCGGCTTCATCGCCTTCGGTGCGTGCTCACTACCCGCCGGCTGGCTGGGTGACCGCTGGAGCCGGCGCCAGATGATGCTGCTGTTCTTCCTGGGTATCGGTGCCTCGGGCATCTTCACTGGCCTCTGCACCTCGATTCCGGCCCTGGTAGCGGGGCTTACCCTGGTCGGGGTGTTCGCCGCCATCTACCACCCGGTGGGTACGGCATTGCTGGTGGCCCATGCGGAGAATCGAGGACGGGAGATCGGCATCAACGGCATGTGGGGCAATCTGGGGGTGGCCTTTGCGGCGTTGCTGACCGGATTTCTCACGGCGCGTTTCGGCTGGCGCGTGGCATTCATCCTGCCGGGTGTCGTGGCCATGCTGCTGGGCTTCTGGTTCGCCTGGTGCGTGCGCGAGGAAGCGGCCCCGCTGGCGGCAGCTGGAGGCCGGCGCGGAGGCCTCGGAGGTGGGGTCTCCATGCCGCTGGTATTCGGCGTGTTGGCATTGGTGACGGCCACGGGGGGCGTCGTGTTCAACGCCTCCACCGTGACCTATCCCAAGCTGTTCCAGGAGCGTCTGCACGACCTGTTTTCCTCGCCCGAGTCTCTTGGCCTGGTGGTGAGCCTGGCCTACGCCTTTGGTGCTGTGGCTCAGTTGCTGATCGGTCGGGTGATCGATCGTGTCAGCCTCAAGGTGCCCTTCGTGCTGCTGACCTTCTGCCAGGCGCCTTTGCTGCTGGCGATGGCCTGGGCCGACGGCTGGGTGGTGATCGCCCTGGGGGCTGCCTTCATGTTCGTCGTGTTCGGCCAGGTGACGGTGAACGACTCGATGGTCGCCAACTTCGTCGCACCTCATTGGCAGGCGCGGGTCTTCGCGCTGCGCTATTTCGTTTCCTTCGGTGCCAGCGCGGCGGCAATTCCGATGATCGCCTTCATCGAGCCGAGGCAGGGGCTTGTGGGGTTGTATCTGGTGCTGGTGGGGTTTGCGGTGCTGACATTCGCAGCGGCACTGGTGTTTCCGAGGACACCGGCGCATGTGGCGGTGGTGGCTTGAGGATAGAAAAGGCGCGTTCGGATCAGTGCGCCGGGAACACACAAAAAAGGCGCGACCAAAGCCGCGCCTTTCTCTTCCCCGCAGCAGCCCTTACAGCAGCTCGATCGCCACTGCAGTCGCTTCACCGCCACCGATGCACAGCGAAGCCACACCGCGCTTGCCGCCCTTGTTACGCAGGGCGTTGATCAGGGTGATGATGATGCGCGAACCGGTGGAGCCCACCGGGTGGCCCTGGGCGCAGGCGCCGCCGTAGACGTTGACCTTGGCGTGGTCCAGGCCGTGTTCGCGCATGGCCAGCATGGTCACCATGGCGAAGGCTTCGTTGATCTCGAACAGGTCGACATCGTCCTTGTTCCAGCCGGTTTTCGCGAACAGGTTGGTCATGGCGCCAATGGGGGCGAGGGTGAATTCGGCCGGGTCCTGGCTCTGGGTAGCGTGGCCGACGATCTTCGCCAGCGGCTTGAGACCACGGCGAGCGGCTTCTTCTGCGGTCATCAGGACCAGTGCGCTGGCGCCGTCGGAAATCGAGCTGGCGTTGGCGGCGGTGATGGTGCCGTCTTTCTTGAAGGCGGGCTTAAGGCCGGGAATCTTGTCCAGGTTGGCGGTCAGCGGCTGCTCGTCGTCCTTGACCACCACCTCACCCTTACGGGTGGTCACAGTCACCGGGACGATCTCGGCGGCCAGGGAACCGTCGGCGATAGCGGCCTGGGCGCGTTTGAGGGATTCGATGGCGTAGGCGTCCATCTCTTCACGGGAAACGCCGTACTGGTCAGCGGTTTCCTGGGCAAACGAGCCCATCAGGCGACCGGTGCGGGCGTCTTCCAGGCCGTCGAGGAACATGTGGTCCTTGATCTCGCCATGACCCATGCGCAGGCCGGTGCGGGCCTTTTCCAGCACGTAGGGCGCGTTGGACATGCTTTCCATGCCGCCAGCCACCATCACCGAGTTGGTGCCGGCCTTGAGCAGGTCGTGGGCCAGCATCACGGCCTTCATGCCGGAGCCGCAGAGCTTGTTGATGGTGGTGCAGCCGGTGGCAGCGGGCAGGCCGGCGTTCAATGCCGCCTGGCGGGCCGGGCCCTGCTTGAGGCCGGCGGGCAGCACGTTGCCCATGATCACTTCCTGCACGTCGGCCGGCTGGATGCCGGCGCGGCTGACGGCCTCGCGTATGGCCAGCGCTCCAAGGTCCACGGCGGAAACGCCGGACAGGCTGCCCTGGAAGCCGCCCATGGGAGTACGGGCGCCACTGACGATAACGATATCGGACATCTCGAACCTACCTCTGTGGATAACGGGCCGCGACCGGCCGGAGCCCCGGATTCTATCGGGTGACCGAAAGTCGAAAAAGAGTCACTCATCAAATCACTCTTTTGACTGATTTGCGTCGCGCCGATGGGGCCTAAAGTCGGGATCAACAATAAAGCCCTCAACCTCGCCAGGTGTGTCTCATGCTCCAGACTCGCGTCATCAAGCCCGCCGAAAACGCCTACGTCTATCCCCTGCTGATCAAACGCCTGCTGATGTCCGGCAGCCGATACGAGAAGACACGCGAGATCGTCTACCGCGACCGCATCCGCTACAGCTACGCGACCTTCAACGAGCGCGTCGCGCGTCTGGCCAACGTGCTCACCGAAGCGGGCGTGAAGGCAGGCGATACCGTCGCGGTGATGGATTGGGACAGCCACCGCTACCTGGAGTGCATGTTCGCTATCCCGATGATCGGTGCCGTGCTGCACACCATCAACATCCGCCTCTCGCCGGACCAGATCCTCTACACCATGAACCACGCCGAAGACCGCTTCGTGCTGGTCAATAGCGAGTTCCTGCCGATCTACCAGGCCATCGGCAGCCAACTGACCACGGTAGAGAAGACCCTGCTGCTCACCGACGGTACGGACCACGACGTCGACCTGCCGAACCTGGTTGGCGAGTACGAGACCCTGCTGGCAGCGGCCAGCCCGAAGTATGACTTCCCTGACTTCGACGAAGACTCCGTCGCCACCACCTTCTACACCACCGGCACCACCGGTAATCCCAAGGGCGTCTACTTCACCCACCGCCAGCTGGTGCTGCACACCCTGTCCATGGCCGCCACCATCGGTGCGCTGGACAGCATCCGGCTGATGGGCACCGATGACGTCTACATGCCCATCACTCCGATGTTCCACGTTCACGCCTGGGGCGTGCCTTACGTAGCCACCATGCTCGGGGTGAAGCAGGTGTACCCCGGCCGCTACGAGCCGGACATGCTTTGCCGCCTGATGCGCGAGGAGAAGGTCACTTTCTCCCATTGCGTGCCGACCATCCTGCAGATGGTGATGAATGCCCCGACCGCCCAGGGGTATGACTTCGGCGGCTTGAAGATGATCATCGGTGGCAGTGCGCTGAACCGTGCCCTGTACGACGCGGCCAAGGCCCGTGGCATCCAGCTCACCGCTGCCTACGGCATGTCCGAGACCTGCCCGTTGATCTCGGTGGCGCACCTCAACGAAGAGCTGCTGGTCGGCAGCGAGGATGAGCGCACCACCTACCGTATCAAGGCCGGCGTGCCGGTGCCGCTGGTGGAGGCGGCCATCATGGACGCCGATGGGCAGTTCCAGCCGGTCGATGGCGAGTCGCAGGGCGAGCTGGTGCTGCGCGCGCCCTGGCTGACCTACGGCTACTTCAACGAGCCGCAGAAGAGCGAGGAGCTCTGGGAACGCGGCTGGCTGCACACCGGGGACGTGGCCACGCTGGACGGAATGGGGTTCATCGAGATCCGCGACCGCATCAAGGATGTCATCAAGACCGGCGGCGAGTGGATCTCCTCGCTGGAACTGGAGGACTTGATCAGTCGTCACCCGGCGGTACGCGAAGTGGCCGTGGTGGGCGTTCCCGATCCGCAGTGGGGCGAACGTCCCTTTGCCCTGGTGGTGGTTCGTGACAATCAGCCCCTGGATGCCAAGGCGCTGAAGGAACACCTCAAGCCCTTTGTCGAGCAAGGTCACATCAATAAGTGGGCTATTCCCAGCCAGATCGCGCTTGTTACTGAAATTCCCAAGACCAGCGTGGGCAAGCTGGACAAGAAACGCATTCGTGTCGACATCGCCCAGTGGCAGGCCGCCGGCAGCACTTTCCTCTCCGCTCTCTGAGCAATACGGGCCGCGCCCTCTAGCGCGCGGCCCGGCAACCAAGCAAACGCTTGGCTTGTTATTTGCTGCTTTCTGAAAATAACTGGCTATCTTTCCTACCGAAGGATCGGACTAATCCGTCGGAAGGTGCGAGCCAGAGTGCTTGGGGGTTCCAAATCACACTTTCGAGGGATCAAGCGCTAATACCCGCTGGCTATAGTCCGCAATCATCAATAACAAAAAACACATGGAGTAGCGTCGATGACAACAACCACAACGTTCTGGCGCCTGGCAAAACTGCCATTGGCCGTCAGCCTTGCTTCCACGCTCGCGGCTCCGGCGTTCGGCGTGTCCTTCAACATCGGTGAGATCGAAGGCCAGTTCGACTCTTCGCTGTCGGTCGGCGCCAGCTGGTCCACCGCCAAGCCGAACGAGGACCTGATCGGCGTCAACAACGGGGGACGTGGCTTGTCGCAGACCTCCGACGACGGCCGTCTGAACTTCAAGCGCGGAGAGACCTTCTCGAAGATCTTCAAGGGCATCCATGACCTCGAACTCAAGTACGGCGACACCGGCGTCTTCGTCCGTGGCAAGTACTGGTACGACTTCGAGCTGAAGGACGAGAGCCGCCTGTTCAAAGACATCGACGACAACGGCCGCAAGGAAGGCGCCAAGTCTTCCGGCGCCGAACTGCTCGATGCCTTCATCTACCACAACTACAACATCGCCGACCTGCCGGGCTCCGTACGCCTGGGCAAGCAGGTGGTGAGCTGGGGTGAAAGTACCTTCATCCAGAACGGCATCAACGTCATCAACCCGGTAGACGTAGCCGCCTTCCGCCGCCCTGGCGCCGAGGTCAAGGAAGGTCTGATCCCGGTCAACATGTTCTATCTGTCCCAGAGCTTGACCGACAACCTGTCCGCCGAGGGCTTCTACCAGCTGGAGTGGGACCAAACGGTGGTCGACAACTGCGGCACCTTCTTCTCCCAGCCAGACGTGGTGGCTGATGGCTGCGACGACAACCTGCGAGTGTTGCGTAGCCGCTCGAGCCTGCCGCCGGGCGTACCGGAACTAGCGGCGGGACTTGGCGTGGACGTCGACGAGGAGGGGATCCTGGTACGTCGTGGCCCTGACCGCGATGCCGACGACGATGGCCAGTATGGCCTGGCGTTGCGCTACTTTGCCGAGGAGCTGGATACGGAATTCGGCGCCTATTACATGAACTATCACAGCCGCCTGCCGATCTTCAGCGGCTCTGCCGCTGCCCAGAGCGTCTTTGACCTCGCAGCCAGCCTGCCGCCGGCATTTGCCGCCCTCGCGCCGCTGTTGGTGGCGGGCAACTCCCAATACTTCATGGAGTATCCGGAAGACATCAGGCTGTATGGCTTGAGCTTCTCCACCACCCTGCCCACCGGCACGGCCTGGAGCGGCGAAGTCAGCTACCGTCCCAATGCACCGGTGCAGCTCAATACCACCGACATCCTCTTCGGCGGCCTGACGCCCCTGGACCCCACCGTATCGCCGCTCCAGGCGGTCCCGGGGACCGACACCCACGGTTACCGCCGTAAGGAAATCACCCAGCTGCAGACCACCTTCACCCATTTCTTCGATCAGGTGATGGGAGCCGAGCGCCTGACGCTGGTCGGCGAGGTCGCATGGACTCACGTCGGTGGTCTGGAAAGCTCCAGCAAGGCCCGTTACGGCCGTGATCCGGTGTACGGCCCCGGCGAGCTGCCGACTGCCGGCCGCTGCGAAGCGCTGAACCAAGGCACCCTGACCGGCGGTGGCGGTCCGCTGAACAACGTCAGCCGTTACTGCGAGAACGACGGTTTCACTACCTCCGACTCCTGGGGCTACCGTGTCCGCGCCGTGTGGGATTACAACGACGTGTTCGCTGGCATCAACCTTAAGCCGAACGTCGCCTGGCAGCATGATGTTGACGGTTACTCGCCTGGCCCTGGCGCCAACTTCGAGGAGGGCCGCAAGGCCGTCAGCCTTGGTCTGGATGCCGAATACCAGAACACCTATACCTCCAGCCTGTCGTACACCAACTTCTTCGACGGCAAGTACACCACTGTCGAGGATCGCGATTTCGTCGCCCTCAGTTTCGGCGTGAACTTCTAAGCGGACTGCAATCTTGAGGAAAACCATGAAAATGAAAACAACAAAGAGTCTGCTGCAAACTGGTGTGCTGGCGCTGTCCCTGCTGGCCACCGGCGTCATGGCGGCCGTGTCCCCGGACGAAGCGGCCAAGCTGGGCTCCACCCTGACGCCCATGGGCGCGGAAAAGGCCGGCAACGCCGATGGTTCCATTCCCGAGTGGACCGGTGGTCTGCCGCAGAGCGCCGGCGCCGTTGATGCCAAAGGCTTCCTGTCCGACCCCTTCGCCAGTGAGCAGCCGCTGTTCACCATCACCGCGCAGAACGTCGACCAGTACAAGGACAAGTTGACCCCTGGCCAATTGGCGATGTTCAAGCGCTACCCCGACAGCTACAAGATGCCGGTGTACAAGACCCACCGTTCCGCCACCGTCCCGGCCAGCGTGCTCGAGGCCACCCAGTACAACGCCACCAATACCAAACTGGTGGAAGGCGGCAATGGTCTGGAAAACTTCCGCACTGCCAACCCCTTCCCGATTCCGAAGGATGGCCTGGAGGCGATCTGGAACCACATCACCCGTTATCGCGGGGGTAGCGTGCGCCGTCTGGTGACCCAGGCGACCCCGCAGCCGAACGGCTCCTACAGCCTGGTGTACTTCCAGGACGAGTTCACCTTCCGCGACAAGCTGAAGGACTACGATGCGAGCAAGCCGAGCAACGTGCTGTTCTACTTCAAGCAGCGTGTGACTGCGCCGTCCCGCCTGGCCGGTAACGTGCTGCTGGTGCACGAAACCCTCAACCAGGTGAAGGAACCGCGCCTGGCCTGGCTCTATAACGCTGGCCAGCGCCGCGTACGCCGTGCGCCGCAGGTGTCCTACGATGGTCCGGGCACTGCTGCCGACGGCCTGCGTACTTCCGACAACTTCGACATGTACAACGGTGCGCCGGACCGTTACGACTGGAAGCTGGAAGGCAAGAAGGAGATCTACATCCCCTACAACAGCTACAAGCTGGATGATCCGAAGCTGAAGTACAGCGACATCATCAAGGCCGGCCACATCAACCAGGACCTGACCCGTTACGAGCTGCACCGCGTATGGCATGTGGTGGCGACCCTGAAGCAGGGCGAGCGCCACATCTACGCCAAGCGTGACTTCTACATCGACGAAGACACCTGGCAAGCCGCTGCCATCGACCACTACGACGGCCGTGGCACCCTGTGGCGCGTGGCTGAGGCCCATTCCCAGTACTACTACAACCATCAGGTACCGTGGTACACGCTGGAAAGCCTCTACGACCTGCTGTCCGGCCGTTACCTGGCGCTGGGCATGAAGAACGAGGAGAAACAGTCCTACGACTTCAGCTACACCGCTGGCGAAAGCGACTACACCCCGGCGGCCTTGCGTCAGGCGGGCGTTCGCTGATCCCCTGCAACACCTTGTAGCGAAGCCGGCCTCCGGGCCGGCTTTTTCTTGTCTGTATTTCCTTCCCGCCGGGGCTTCTATTGGGCCCCCTGAACCGCTAGGCTCGATCAGGTTCGCGCCCCTGTACGCACAATATTTCTAGAAGCTGGGTGATGACCGTCCTGACCAGTTCGCGATCCATGACACCGACCGCTGCTCCCGTGGCGGATGCGCGCTTCTTTCGCCCGCCGCGTCCGGCCGGCCATGTCCCGCGTCCGCGCCTGTGCGAGCGCCTTGCCGCTGGCCTCGACGGCCGCCTGCTGATGCTCAGCGCGCCGGCTGGCTTCGGCAAAAGCTCCCTGGCCATCGAGTTCTGCGAAAGCCTGCCGCCCGGTTGGCAGAGCCTCTGGCTCAGTCTGAGCCGGCGTGACAGCGATCCGGGGCGCTTCCTCGAACGTCTACTGGACGGCCTTCGCCAGTTCTACCCGGGGCTCGGTGATGAAGCCATGGGCCATCTGAAGATGCGCCAGCGCCACCAGCCCTTCGCCTTCGAGCAGTGGCTGGATGGCCTGCTCGACGAAGTGGCCGAACACCTGGATGCCAACCAGCCGCTGTTGCTGGTGCTGGACGACTATCACCTGGCGCAGAACGCAGTGCTCGACCGCTGCCTGCAATTCCTCCTCAACCACCTGCCCGACGGTTGGGTGCTGCTGGTCACCAGTCGCCAGCGCCCGGATTGGCACCTGGCCCGGCTGCGCCTGTCGAGGCACCTGCTGGAACTGAACGAGCAAGACCTGCGCCTGACCGAAGACGAGTGCCTGGCGCTGCTGAGCAGCCAGGGTGCGAAGCTCGAAGGCGACGACCTGGACGGTTTGCTTCAACGTAGCGAAGGCTGGGTCGCCGGCCTGCGCCTGTGGCTGCTTGCAGGCCAGGAAGCTCCTGTCAGCACCGAGGTGGAGCGGACCACCCAGGGTGACGAAAGCCTGATTCGTGAATACCTGCTGGAGGAAGTCATCGAGCGCCAGCCGCCCGAAGTCCAGGCCTTCCTCTTTGAAACCGCCAGCTTCGAGCGCTTCTGCGCCGAACTCTGCGATGCCGTGCGCGAGAGCCACGACAGCGCCGCCATCCTCCGTTACCTGCAGGCCCACCAGGTGTTCCTGGTTCCCTTGGACGAACAAGGCCAGTGGTTCCGCTATCACCACCTGTTCTCCGACCTGCTGCGCAGCCGCGGCACCACAAGCCTGGCGCCGTCCGGCATGCACTTGCGTGCCTGTCGCTGGTTCAGCGCGCGCGGCCTGCTGGATGAGGCGGTGGAGCAGGCCTTGCGTGCCGGCCAGCCCGATGTGGCGGCCTCGCTGGTGCAGAACCTGTCCGAAGAACAGCTGCTGGCCAATCAGAACATCGCCATGCTGCTGCGCTGGAAGATGGACCTCCCCGACAGCCTGCTGTCCAGCACGCCTCGCCTGATCGTGCTCTACAGCCTGGCCCTGGGCCTGGCCTGCCAACTGGACGCAGCGGAAGAACTGGCGAGCAACCTTGCGCGCTTCCTCCCGGCACCAGACGCCGTGCAACAGCGCAGCCTGCTGGTGCAGTGGCAGGCCATCAGCGGCCTGATCGCCCGCGGCCGCGGCGACATCGAACGTGCCGAACATTTCTGCACCGAAGCCCTGAGCGCGTTGCTGGCCGAGAACTACGGCCAGCGCCACCTGTGCCTGTCATTGCTGGGCAATATCGCCCTGGTGCGCGGTGATCTCTGGCGCGCCCGTGGCCTCAACCGAGAAGCCCTGGAATTGGCCCAGCGAGGGGCCAACCCGCTATTCGAGGCGCTGGTTCATTACGACCGTGCGCGAGTGCTGCAGGTGCGCGGCGAAACGCTGCGCGCCCAGGTTGAAGTGCAGAGCGGCCTGGAACGCCTGCGTGGCGTGGAGGTGCCCAGGGCCTGCGTGGCGCGCGCGCGGCTGATGCTTTACCAGGGTTTCCTGCTCTGCATGCGCATGCAGAACCAGGCGGCGCGCGTCAGCCTGCAGGCGGGTATTGCCGAAGCACGTGCCTGCCGCGATATCAGCCTGTTGATCGGGCACTGTGCCCTGGCTGCGCTGGAAGGCCGCGAGGGCCGCTTCGCCGCCGCTTTCGCCCAACTCGCCGAAGCTGAACGACTGATGCACATCTGGGACGTGCCACCGGTCTACTACCTGGCCATGATCACCTTGTCCAAATGCGAGCTGTGGTTGGCCCAGGGCCAGTTGGAACTGGCAGAAGCCTGGCTGCCGCGTCTGGCGGAAACCTATGCCGGCGAGGGCGCTGCTGCCGCCCCCGAGTTCCATCCGCTGCTGCCGCTTTGCATCGAGCAGCAAACAGCCGCGCTGGCCCGCGCCCAAGGCCGCACGGCAGACGCCGAAGCGCTTCTGCGCGGTCTGCTGGAAAAAACCGAACGCCAGGGCGTGATGCATGTAGCGCTGGCCGCTCGGCTGCAGCTGGTGAGCCTGCTGCGCTCAGATCGTGAGCGGGAGGCTATCGCCCTGCTGGATCGCGCGCTGGAGTCCTTGCCTGGCGGTGCGCTGCTGCCCTATCGGGAGCTCCTCGAGCAGCACCCGCAGTGGCTGCGTGAACAACTGGCTACCCGTTCACCGGATGACGTACGCGACTTGCTCGACCTGCTGCCGGGTGTCGAGGCCGTGTTGCCGGTTGATGTCGGAACCGCCGAGGCCTTGAGTTCACGGGAGTTGGCGGTGCTGCAACTGATCGCCCAGGGCTGCTCGAACCAGGAAATCAGCGAGCGCCTCTTCATTTCTCTGCACACGGTGAAAAGCCACGCCCGCCATATCAACAGCAAACTGGGTGTGGAGCGACGCACCCAGGCGGTGGCGCGCGCCAAGTCTCTCGGATTACTGCGCTGAGGCAGCGGGTGGCGCTGAAAGATCCAGCGCCGGTCTGGCTGGCTTGGGCGCCACAGGCCTGGACAATTGGGTGTCCACATCCTGTTGAATGCTGACCAGCACGGGCAGCAGATCGGCCATGTTGCCTCGCACCTCGCTGTATGGGTGTTTCTTGGCCAGATCGGCGACTCGCGCCAGCAGTTGCCCGCGCACATCAACCGGCAAGTGCACGAAAAGTTCCGGCAACTGTTTGGCCAGTTCGGCGCTGTAAAGCACCAGGTCCTCGCGGTTGAACTGGCGCGTCAGACCCAGATAGTCCAGCGCGCTGGACGACAGCATGGCGGCTGCCGCCTTGGTTTCTTGCAACCCCTGCAGGCGAATCGGGCTGCTCTGTTCCTGCTCTGAAAGCGTCATCCAGAACTCCACCGTAAGGGTGAAGAGGATGGCCTGCTGGCGCAGGGAATAGGTCATCAGGCCCAGTGCTTCGGCGCCGTAAGGCTGCTGCGCGGCCTTGAAGTCGAAATACAGGCGCATCAGTTCCTTGAGCTGGAAGAGCACCTCGCGCGCCTCGTTCTGCCGCAGTTCCAGCGGTGCGTAGATGTTCAGCTGCGGCTTGAAGTTTTCCTCGCTGACCATGCGCGTGTAGATGGGCCCGGTGAACTCGCCGCTGCGCCGGGGCAGGGCGTTGACCTGGGTGGTGTCGATTTTCTGCAGCGCCAGGATCAACTGATGGTACTCGGCGCTGGCCCAGGGGCGCTGGATGTCCGGGATCTTCTGCCCCAGGTAGAAAAGCTCGGCGGCCGGTGCGCGCAGGGCGAAAACCAGCAAAAGGATGGCCAGCGGCCAGAGCAGGGGGCGTGTTAGCGTCATCAGTCAGGACAATCCTGCGGGGGAGGGCCGGCCAAGAGTAACGAGGCCGCGCTGTGCCGTCACCCGCGCCTTGGTTGGGGAAGCAGGCTGATGGAAACGAGCGAGCAGGGTGCCGTGCGCGCGGTGTTCGAGGACCTGGGGGGCTTCAACGCTGTGCGCCAGCAGGGCGAAGGTGAAGGTCCGCTCGTAGGTCACCTGTTGCGTGCCAACATCCAGCTGGCCGCCATTCCGGTCTTTGCCCGCAAGGGCATCGCCGAGACCACGGTTAATGACCTGCTGGATGCCGCGCGGGTTTCTCGCCGGACCTTCTACAAGTACTTCGCCAACAAGATGGATGTGCTGGAAAGCATCTACCGCACGGCGGTGGTCCTGCTGCTGGCGCGCTTTCGCGAGATGCAGGACGACGCCGGCAGCGCCGAGGCCTGGCTACGCGGCATGGTGGCGCGCTTCTTCGACTACCACCTGGCCGTCGGCCCCATCATCCGCCTGATGCAGGAAGAAGCCCTGCGCGCCGACTCCCCGCTCGCCAGCCATCGCCAGCGTGCCCATGAGGAAATGGGCCGCCTGCTCGCCGAACGCCTGCACGGTGAAGGCGACGAACGCGATCCGCTGACCTATCGGGCGCTGATCTGGGCGATGGAAGCCGCGTCTCTCGAACTGCTGACCGGCGCTGCGACTGCTGTTGAGATCGAGCGGGCCAAGACGGTACTGGGGGACCTGTTGATCGCTGCACTGCGGTCGCGTGCTGCCTAGCGAGCGGACACATCCTAGGTTGGGCGCGGTTGGCGCGGACGCATGCTGTGATAGGCCCTCGATCACAACAACCACGAGGTGCCCCGCATGTCCGCATCCAGCTTGCCGCTGTCGCCGCCGCTTGCCGCCGGCTTCGCCCGCCTGGGCTTCGGCTCCCTGTCGCTCGACCGCCTAAAGGCGCGCTACGCCAGCGCCGACAGCGGTTCGCGCTTCATCGAGCTGGATGGCTTCAACGTCCATTACCGAGATGAGGGCAGCCGCGACAAACCGGCCCTGGTCATGATCCACGGCGTGGTGGCTTCCTTGCACACTTGGGATGGCTGGGTGGAAGCTTTTTCCCCGCACTACCGCATCATCCGCTTCGACGTACCGGGTTTCGGCCTCACCGGGCCCAAGCGCAATGGCGACTATTCCGCCGAACGCATGATCGGCATCCTCGGCCTGCTGCTGGACTACCTGGGGGTGGCCAAGGCGTCCATCGCCGGTAACTCCCTGGGCGGCTACATCGCCTGGAATTTCGCCCTGACCCAGCCGCAGCGGGTCGACAAACTCGTGCTGATCGACCCGGCCGGCTACCCGATGCGCAAGGTGCCCTGGATGATCGCCGCCGCCGCGCTACCTGGCGCCACCGTGGCCATGCCGCTGTGGATGCCGCGGGCACTGATTGCCCAGGGCATCAAGGAAGTCTATGGCGAACCTGGCCGGATCAAACCCGGTGTGGTGGACCGTTACTACGACCTTAGCCGCCGGCCGGGCAACCGCCGGGCGATGATGGACATCTTCCGCGTGCTGCTGAAGGTCAATCGCACGGAGCTGGAGCACAGCGGCCAGCGAGTGGCGCACATCAAGGCACCGACCCTGCTGATGTGGGGCGAGAAGGATCGCTGGATATCGCCAAAGCACGTGCCGCTCTGGCAGCGCGATCTACCGGGCATCCAGGTGAAGACCTATCCGGGGGTGGGGCATATCCCGATGGAAGAGATTGCGCAGCAGAGTGCGGCGGACGCGATGCGGTTCTTGCTGGGGTGAGATTGGCGCGGCGCCTGTCTTCCCTCACCCCAACCCTCTCCCAAAGGGAGAGGGGGCCGTCCGTGCAAGAGGTAGGCTCTGAGTACCCCTCGCCCTCTGGGAGAGGGGCCGTGGGAGAGGGTTGCATCAGCCACTCCAAACTTTCCTGCAGACACAGGAACGGCCCCGAAGGGCCGTTTTCTCTATCTGCATGAAATTCAAGCCACACTCGCCTGCGGCACATCGAACTCTTCCCGCGTCCTGTACAGCAGATCCAGATTGTCGTGCTGCCACGGGTGAAAACCCTTCTTGAAGAAGTCCAGGTAGGTGCGCACCAGCGGCCGGAAGATGCCGTTGCGGCCCCACATCCAGTTCAGACCGTCGCGCCAGACACGCCAGTTCCAAAGCAGGCCGTCGCGCTTGAGCATGTGGGCCAGGCCGCGGGTGGTGTCGAGCACAAAGAAGAAGGTGCCCATCACCATCGCCCGGCGCAGCAGGCGGTGGCTGCCGCAGACCTGGTTGTACACATCGAATGCCACCGCCTTGTGCTCGGTTTCTTCCAGCGCATGCCAGCGCCACAGGCGTGCCATGGTCGGGTGGGCGCCGGCCATGTACTCGGGGTTCTTCAGCAGACCGTCGGCCATGATCGCGGTGATGTGTTCCAGGGCGGCCGTAGCGGCCAACTGGCGGCGGGTGGAGAACTTCTTCTGGGTGTAGCGGATGCGCGCCTGGGCGCGGCGCTCAATGGCGCCGATGTCATAGCCCAGCTCGCGCAGGCGGTTGCTGTATTCCAGGTGCTCACGGCTGTGATGGCCCTCCTGGCCGATGAAACCGCGGATCTGTTCCTTCAGCACCGGGTCGTCGATCTCGTCGCGGAACTGGCGCACCGAGTCGATGAAGAAGCGCTCGCCGTCGGGGAAGAGCACCGACATCGCGTCGAACAGGTGGCTCTTGAAGGCGTCGCCGCTGTGCCAGTGGCGGGGCAGCGGGCTGGGCAAATCGAAATCCATGTGGCGCGGACGGATAACCAATCCTTCGGGTGTGGTGCTGGCCATGGGGGCTCCTTGAGTCTATCTGGACCATGGTCCCACTATCGGCTTGCCGGGTTTTGTCGGACAAGGTTATCTTCTGCCAACCTTGGGGTCATATCCGGCCACAACCAGAACAAGATGCGAAAATGAAGCAACCGCTGACTTTCTCCGCCGAATTGGTACCCGTCGCCTATGCCGAAGCCTTGCTTGGCCTGGTCGAGGAATTGGGTGTGGCCCGCGAGGCTTTGTTCGCCAGCGCCAGGGTGCGGCCGGAGCTGCTCGGCAACCCGAATGGCCGCTTGTCCTTCCTCGATTTCAACCAGCTTGCCGGCGCGGCCTTGCACCTGTGTCGCGAACCGGCCTTGGGGCTGATTCTGGGCCAGCGGTTGAACGTCTCCACTCATGGGATTCTCGGTTATGCAGTGCTCTCCAGTGCGAACCTAGGCCGTGCTCTGCAGTTTGCGCTGAAGTATTACCGGGTATTGGGGCTCGCCTACGAGCTGGAACTGGTGGAACAGGGCGAATGCCTGCAACTGCGTGCTATCGAATCCTTTCCGATGGGGCCCTTGGGGCGATTCGCCGGTGAGGGATTGCTAGCCAGTTTTTTCAGCATCGCGCGCTTTCTGGTGGGTGAGGAACTGCGTGGCCAGCAGGTGGGCTTCGCCCATTCGGCACCGGCCTACGCGACGCGCTACGCGGAGGTGTTCGGCGTCTCGGCGCATTTCGAGCAACCCTGCCACTGGCTGAGCCTGCCCAAAAGTTACCTGGAACGCCCCATGGCCCTGGCCAATCCGGCCACAGTGCAGATGTGCGAGCAGCAATGCGAAGCCCTGCTGGCCACACTGGACGTGCAGGACGCGCTGCTGACTCGCGTGCGTCGCCTGCTGATGGCGCGCCCCGGTGACTTCCCCGACCTCGACGGTGCTGCCCGCGCCCTGCACACCAGTGGGCGTAGCCTGCGCCGTCACCTTTCGGCAATGGGCACGAGTTATCAACAGGTACTGGACGAGGTGCGCAAGAGCCTGGCCTTGCAGTACCTGAGCACCACCCATCTGCCGTTGTTCGAGATTGCCAGCCTGCTGGGCTTCAGCGACCCGTCCAACTTCCGCCGTGCCTTCCGTAAATGGACGGGGAGGCTGCCGAGCGATTATCGTGCCGGGCCGTGAAGTCCAATCGCCGAGCGCCGCAGAGCGCCGCCGTACCGGAGATGCCCGATGACCCAGCCTACCGCCCTGATCCGCGAAACCTTCCCCGTCGGCCCCTTGCAGTGCAACTGCACCCTGATCGGCGACCCGGTCAGCAAGAAGGCCATAGTGGTGGACCCGGGCGGCAACCCTGAGTTGATCCTGGCGCGCCTGGAAGCCCATGGTCTGAAGCTGGTCAGCATCATCCACACCCATGCTCATCTCGATCACTTCCTCGCCTCCGGCGAATTGAAGAAGGCCACCGGTGCCACCCTGCATCTGCACAAGGAAGACCAGTTCCTCTGGGACAACCTGGAAATGCAGTGCCGCATGTTCGGTGTGCCCTACAAGCCGGTACCGGCGCCTGACCAGTGGCTGTCCGACGACGAGGAATTGGCCTGCGGTTGCGGTGTAGCGCTGCACACCCCGGGACATACACCCGGCTCCATGAGTTTCTGGTTCCCCGAAGCCAAGTTGCTGATCGCTGGCGATACCCTGTTCCGCCGTGGCATCGGCCGTACTGACCTCTGGGGCGGCGACTACAACACCATCGAGCGATCCATCAAGCAGCGGCTCTACAGCCTGGACGAGGAGGCCACCGTGGTCACCGGCCATGGCCCGGACACCCTGCTGGGCGATGAGATGCGCGAAAATCCGTTTGTGCGGGCCTGAGCCACGGAATTTATGTCGAACTAAGTGCTCTAATGGCCCGCAGCCATATCGGCTACAAGATTTCTCAGGAGTAAAAGTCCATGTTCACCGCGCGTCGCCTGATCATCGCCGCTACCGCTTTTGCCATGCTGTCGGGTTGTGCTCAGAACCCTTACAACCAACAGGGTGAAGTCCAGGCTCCCGCCGAGGGCGGCATGAGCAAAACCGCCAAGTACGGTGCCTTGGGTGCCTTGGCCGGTGCCGTAGCAGGCGCTGCGATCAATCACGACAACCGTGGCAAGGGTGCGCTGATCGGCGCCGCCGTGGCTGGCGCCGCCAGCGCAGGCTACGGCTATTACGTTGACAAGCAGGAAGCAGAGCTGCGTCGCAGCATGGAAGGCACCGGCGTGCAGGTACAGCGTCAGGGCGACAACATCAACCTGATCATGCCCGGCAATATCACGTTCGCCACCAATTCGGCGGACATCGCCAGCAACTTCTATTCCCCGCTGAACAACCTGGCGACTTCGTTCAAGCAGTACGACCAGAACAACATCGAAGTGGTGGGTCACACCGACAGCACCGGCAGCCACCAATACAACATGAACCTGTCGCAACTGCGCGCCCAGAGCGTGGCCAATTACCTGGTTGCTCAGGGCGTCAATGGCACCCGCGTGACTTCCCGCGGCATGGGCCCGGACCTGCCGGTCGCCAGCAACGCCAACGAGGCCGGCCGTTCGCAGAACCGCCGTGTGGAGATCAAGCTGACCCCGATTCCCGGCGCCCAG